>NZ_JANOCG010000585.1:0-4134 GCF_031412075.1 Rhizobacter sp. | reverse complement strand
GCCCTTGCCACCGCCGCCACCCTGGCCGGAGCCGGCGCCCGTGCCCCCCGCGCCACCCCCCCCGGCCCCGCCACCCCCACCCCCGCCGGCCCCCCCCACGACGAGCGGCGGGGCGCGGCCGGCCCGGCCACCGCCGCCCGTGTTGCGGCTGTAGGCGGCGGTGTTGATGCCGCCGCTGCCGCCAGCGGCATTGGAGGTGATCATGGCCCGATCGGGCGTGCCCTGGTCGGTGCCGGCGCCCACGCCGACCCCCACGCCAGTGCCCACACCGGGACCTTGTTTGACAGGCGCCAACTGCACTGCGGTCGGCGCGCCCCGCATCTCGGCCAAGGTGTCTTTCATCGCCAGCAGGCCCACGCCCGCCGCCTTGCGGCGCGCGCCTTCGATCTCACCCGGCGGCCGGTTCGGCTGCGGCACACGCGCCTCGGGCACGGGTGCGGCCTTCTTGAGCGGCTCGTTCTTGATGGGCTCGGGCGTGCCCGGCGCCTTGGTGTCTTGTTCCTTGGTGACCTCGGGCTGCTTGACCACCGGTTTGGGCGGTGGCTCGCGCTGCTCGATCAAGAGCTTGGCCAGGCGCGGCGACAGGTCGGGCGGCGCGGCGCGGTCGACCTTCGGCGTGGGCATCAGCAGCAGGAACAGGCACACCACCGCCACGGCGATCAGCACCGTGTTGAGGATGCGGCGGTAACGCTTGTCGTCTTCGGGCACGCCGGCCCAGGCCAGCACGGAGGGGCGGAAAGTGATGGCGTGAGAAAAACCAGCAGCGGCCATGGTCAGGTCTTCCTCTGCACGGCAAACGCGATTTCGGTGAAATTCGCGCGGGCGCTGGTGTACATCACCTTGCGCAGCAGGCTGTAAGGCAAGGCCTTGTCACCCATGATGGTCACGGCCTTGGAGCTGCCGTCTTTGTCGGCACCCATCACCTGGCGGCTGGCCAGCAGGTCGAGCTCGGCCTTGAGACCGGGGATCAGGTCACCCTGTATCGCGTTGGCCTCGGCCACGCTGGCCACCTTGCGGCCATCGACCACGATGTCGGTATCGCTCACCGCCACCACGATGGTCTGGCGCGGTGCTTTCTCGGCCGTGGAAATCGGCAGCTTCACCGCGCGAGCGTTGGTCAGCACCTCGATGCCGGTGCTCGACATCAGGAAGAAGATCAGGATGGTGAAGATGTCGATCAGCGCCACCAGGTTCATGTCGAGCCCGGACTGATTGCGCGCCTTGCGTTCGGCGCGCTTCTGTAGCGGGGTCAGTTTCATGCGATGCCCTTCCCTACTTTTTGACGACGCTCGTCGGCGCATCGCCGATCGAGATGTCGGGGAACAGCTCGAAGCTCGGCGCCTTGGCTGCCGTGCCAGGCGGGCGAACTTCACGCACGGCATCCATCACCTGCACCAGCACGTCGTACGCGGTGGTGGGCTGGGCCAGCACGCTGGCGGCCTTGGTGGCGGGGTACTTGGCCTTGATCTGCTGCATGAGCGCCGACATGCCGGCGAGGTCGTAACCCTGCGGCGTGTTGTTGAAGCGCTGGATCAAGCCGCCGATGCGGTCACCGACCTCGATGGCATCGGGCCGAATCACGATCTCGAGCTTGAGGTCGTCGACCTTCAACTGCTCGGCAGCGCCAGAGTTCTTGGCCGGCAGCGACAGTTCGAGCACCGCCAGGTGCGAGAACACCGCCGTGGACAGCAAGAAGGGCACGAGCACGACGATCACGTTGATGAACGCCGTGACCTCGAGGTGCGCCGCGTGCTTGGTGAGGCGCCGGACGGGCATGATCAGGCCTCCCCGTGGTGAGCTTGTCGGCGCATGATCAACGCGCGCTGACTTGTTGCTCGGCCTTCAGGCGGCCGGTCACGTTCAGGAAGCTGATCTTCGCGGCCTCGAGCCCGTCGACGATCTCGCTGGTGCGCGCCTGCAAGAAGGCGTGGATCAGCAAGAAGGGAATGGCCACCGACAACGCAAACGCGGTGTTGTTCATGGCGATCGAGATCGAAGCCGACAGCAGCTCGGCCTTCTCGGCCGGGTTGACCGCCGCCACCGCCGTGAAGCCCTTGATCAGGCCGATGATGGTGCCCAACAGGCCAACGAGCGTGATCACGTTGGCGAGCGTCGCGATGTAGTGGGTGCGCTTTTCCAGGCGCGGCACGATTTCCATCATGCCCTCTTCCATCGCGGCGTCGATGTCTTCGCGGCGGGCCGGGCTTTGCATGCGCTCCAGGCCGTTGGCGACGATCTTGCCGATGGCGGCGTCGGAGCCGGAGGCCACGCTGTGCACCTCTTTGAACTTGCCGCTTTGCAGCATCGGCAGCACCTTGGCCCACACCTTTCGGTTTTCGCTGCGCGCGCGGCGCAGGAAGATGAAACGTTCAATGGCGATCGCCACGCCCACCGCCATGATCGCGATGCTGAAGTAGATGGCAACGCCGCTGTCCTGGAAGAACTTGATGGCGAAATCGAGGGCACTCATGGGGCTTCTCCTGTAACGACTGATTCGAGGGGTTATTTGGAAATCACCGGCGCGGTCGGCGCTGGTTGCAGGGTGTCGGCAGCGGCCTTGGCCGCGACCAGTTGGGTGTCGTACTGAACCTGGCGGCGAAACACATCGCGGTCGATCGGCGCCAGCGCTTCGTCGAGCACGCTCGCCACCGGGCGGCCCGAGAGCTCGCTCGGCACCGGTTTTTTCCAGGGCACGATGTACAAGACCTTGGGCAACTCGCGGTTGCCGATGATCTGCGTGCGGTCGATGTTGGCGCGGTCTTGGGCCAGCGCAGTGCTCGCCATGAGGCACGTGACAAGGCACACGAATACCGTTCGGGCTGAGCTTGTCGAAGCCTTGGTGGCATGCCAACGGCCCTTCGACAGGCTCAGGGCGAACGGAGATGACAAGCTCAGCGCGAGCGGAGATTTCTGAGAGTGGTGCCTCATTCCTTCTCCTTGCGCTCAGTGGCCGCGGCAGGCTGGGCCGCCTTGTTGCGGTTCTTCAGGTCGGCCACCCACTTGGTGACGGTCGCATCGCCGCCCGGCGTGAGCGCGAGGTAGCGATCGTATAACTCCAGCGCACGTTTGCCGTCCCACAAATACAGGTCGCTCAAGATGCCCAGGTTGAGCGTGGCCGTGGCGTAGTTGGGGTCGAGCTCGATCGCGCGCTCATAGGCCTCGCGGGCCTTGGCGAACTGGCCTTGCAGTCGGTAGGTCACGCCCAGCTGGTTGAAGTAAACCGGCTGGCGCGGGCTGGCTTTCACGGCCAGCTCCAGCTCGGCCACCGCTTCGGGCAGCTTGTTGGCCTGGCGGTAGATCACGCCCAGGTTGGCATGCGGGCCGCCGAGTTCGGGGTGGAACTGGATCACCGACTTGAAGCCGCGCTCGGCTTCGTCCATGCGGCCGGCGCGCATGGCGCGGCGGGCATCGTCGAAGGCGCGCTGTGCGGCTGCTGGCACCGCGGCAGCTTCGGGTTCGACGGGTTTGGTGGCCGCAGTCGAAGCAGCAGGCGCCGGCGCAGCCACCGCTGATCTGGCAGCCACGGGCGCCGGGGCGACGGAAGCTTTCGGCTCGGCCGGCGCAGACGCGCAGCCCACCATCGCGAAGCAGCACAGCGCGGCCAGCCACACGGGACGCGCAACTTCAGCGGATCGCATCGACGCTCACCTCCGCACGTTCCGACTTGCCATAACGCAGCGGGCGCAGTTCCTTGAGTGCATCGAAGCTGCGCTTGACCCAAGGGTCGTAGATGCCTTCCTTGGTGCGCCTCGCGTTCACCTCGTGCAGCTCGGTCGATTTTTCAGCGAACGGGTCGGCCTGCTCTTCCAGCATCAGGTTGTACTGCTCCAGCTCCAGCTTGGAGAGCTTCTTCGGCCGCTGCGAGCTCATCAGGGCCTTGCCGAAATCCTGGTACAGCGCGGCGATGTGGTACGTGGCTGCGGTGGTCACGTCGGCCACGCCGTAGTTGGCGGCCACGCCATAGGCCTTGAGCACGTCGTCCATCTTGGCCTTCTTGAGCTTGAGGTTCTTGGCCAGAGGCTCCACCAGGGCGACCTTGCGGTAAGCGTCCAGTGTGGGCTCGGCCATCGCCAGTGCACCCATCGCGGCGAGGTAGCGGGTGCGGTCGGTGCGTGCGCCACCGGCACGCTGGTC
>NZ_JANOCG010000584.1:0-3309 GCF_031412075.1 Rhizobacter sp. | reverse complement strand
TCCTTGTAGGCGACACCGTTGAGCCCGATACCAGGCGCGCGTGAATGAACGTCGAAGACGTCGGTGCCCGGCTTCGGGTCGGTGGGTGGGCTGGCGTAGCTGCGCGGCTCCCAGGTCTGCGCCGCGGAGAGCACGCTGCTTGGCGCAAACGGGTCGCGGGGCAGGCTTCGCATCAGATAGATCTTGGTTCCGCTGGGCGAGCGCGCGTCTGCCACTCCGTCGACGAGCAGCTCCAGGTTGGGTGGATAGCCGGAGGCATCGGCGGCTCGCTGGATGCTGCCTTGATCGGACAAGCGCTTGTAGGCATCGAGCGCGCTGCGTATCTCTCGCAAAGAGCGGCGAAGCTCTTCTTCCTTGTTTCGTTGGTGTGACAACTCAGCCAACGGCAAGCCGATGCTGGCCAGCACCGACATGATGGCCAGAACCACGAGCAGCTCGACCAAGCTGAAACCGCCTGTCGGGCGCGGGAGAGTCTGGCCACACGCGCTCATTGCGGCTTGGCGGGTGACACGGGCACGAGAGGCGGCGGCGTGAACGCCGGTGGCACCGCTGGGGCATCGGGCCGAGCAGGCAACGCAGGCACGGGCTGTGGCAGCACCGGGTAAATGGGCAGCCCGGCAGGCTGTTGAGGCCGATTGGGTGGGTTGGCACCCATCGGGGTCCCCAACTGGATCGGGGTCGCTCCCACCGATGACTCCGTACCGGACAAGAACTCTTGCAAGCCGACGCCCGGCACGTCGAGGTTGCGCACGATGCGTGGCGTGATGAGCAGCACGATCTCGGTGCGCGAATCACTGTCGGTCGCCGCACCAAACAGCTTGCTCAGCACGGGGATCTCGTTCAAGCCCGGCACGCCCGTATTCGAGCGGCGCTCATCACGCTGGATCAGGCCTGCAAGGATGTTGGTTTCGCCGTCACGCACCCGCAGGCTGGTGGATGTGTTGCGTGTGCCCAAGCGGTAAGCCTCGGTACCGGGGCGCGTGATCGTCTCAAGAATGTTGGAGACCTCGAGCGCGATCTTCATCGACACCTCGTCGTCGAGCGAAATGCTCGGCTCAATCTCGAGCTTGAGGCCCACGTCGAGGTAGTTGACCGATTGCGATGAGCCCACGCCTGCGGTCGATGTGGTGGTGATGACCGGCACCCGCTCGCCAATCAAGATCTTGGCCGACTGGCGGTTGCGCACCCGCACGCGCGGGTTGGCCAGCAAGGTGGCGTCGCCCTTGGTGCCACGCAACTGAGCCGACACCACCGGCGAGTTGGTGTTCAGTCGCACCATGCCGGAGTTTCGGTTGCGCAGCTCGTCGAGGCGCAGCTGGCCGGCCACACCGTCGACACCCACCACACTGGCCGACACCGAATCGGGCCAGCGGATGCCCAGCTCCAGCAGGCGGTTGGCGCTGACCTCCAGCACCTCCAGCTCGAGCATCACCTCGGGCTCGGCGATGTCTTGCGAGGCGATGAGCTTTTCAGCCAGGCGCACCACCTCGGCCGAGTCGCGCACCATCAGCATGTTGAGCTTTTCGTCGACCACCACGTCACGCACCTTGGCGATGGTGCGCAGGGCGTTGGCCACCTTGGCGGCATCGGCATTGCTCAGGTAGAAGGTGCGCACCACCATCTCGCGGTACTCGGCGGCCTTGGCAGCGGTGTTGGGGTAGATCAACAAGGTGTCGTCGTCGAGCACCCGCGATTCGAGCTGGTTGGTGGCCAGCAGCAAACGCACGATGTCAGCCACCGGCTTGTTGGCAACCGACAGGGTCACCCGCAAATCGGGCCGCACGTCGCGTTCGATCATGTAGTTGAGGCCCGAGGCCTGCTTCAGCGCCTCGAACACCTGCAACAGCGACGCATTGGTGAAGCTCAGTGACACCGGCACGCGGTAGGCGGCCTTGAGCTTGGGGTAGATGCCGAGCTCCTTGCCCGTGGTGTCGGCCTGCTGGCGCATGAGCTGGCGCAGCTGGAAAGCGGCGCGGCGATGGTTGGGGTTTTCTGAAACCACTTGCTGGGTCTTGGAAACGGCGGCGTCGATGCTGCCGGAGCGTGCCAATTCGGCCGCGGCGTCGAGCGCCTTCCAGTGGCGCTCGGCCACGTCGGTGCGAGCGGTGCCGTTGGTGGCCCGGGCGTTGGAAGCGTCGAGTCGGGATGCCTTGGCAAAGAGGTCTCGCGCAGCAGCAAAGTTGCCCTGCTCCACCGCGGCATCGGCTTCGCGCAGCAGGCTGTTGACCTGCGCTTCACGCTGGGTGAAATAGCTGCGCCGGTACTCGTGGTTGTTGGGCTCCTTTTCCATGGCTTGCCGCAGCTTGGACAAGCCGGGCTCGGCCTGCCCTTCGGCGAGCTTGGCGTGCCCCTCACGGAAGGCCTGGTAGCCGGCGCAGCCGCCCATCAGCATGAGCACGCCGGTGATCGCAAAGATCACCCCCGCGCGAGGCATGGGCCGCGAAATTTGAAGCAGAGGTTTCATCGGTTGGCCGTGGCTCTTGGAACGGGGATCTGCCACACATGCTTGGTGACGGCATGCGTGATCGACATGTGTTGCGCCGTGATGGCGGTGACTTGGTATTCGGCCAGCAGCACGCTGCCCAGGCGCGCCAGCACCGTGCCTTGGCCGGTGGCCACAAACACACCGGGCGCCGCACCGTCGTCCCAGGTGCCCACGACTAGCAGCGGTGGCGGGGGCGGCGGAGGGGGCGGTGGCGCGGGCGGCGGTGGCTCCGGTGGGCCCACGAACGCTTTGACCTTGATGACCGGTGGTGGTGGCGGAGCGGGTGGCTGGCGGACCACGCGGACTGCAAAGGCGTTGCCCGCCACGTCGCGCACGTCGGTGGGCGGGATGGGCTGCGCTTGTGTTGCCTGCGGCTCGGTGGCCACAGCGGCAGGTCGTTCTGGTCGTGTGACGGCCACAACCACGTCATCGGCCACCTCGCTGCGCGGCGGGACCAACCAGCGCAACAGGATCAACACACTCATCACGGCCAGCAACCAGGCCAAGCGGGTTTGCTTCATGGCCTGCCCGCTTCCTGGTCTCGCAGGAAGACGACCAAGCTGAGCTTGGCGTCGACCTCGGCTGAGTCGATGTTGACCCGGCTCATGCTGAGGTCTCGCGCCGTCAGGCCTGGCACGGTGCCCAGAAGCTGGGCCATGGCCGCACGCAGCTTGGGGTAGCTGCCTTTGAGCGTGCAGCGCACTTCCAGCGTGTTGGGGGTGGTTTCGGTGGCGGGCAGGAGTTTGTAGTCGGCGGCCGTCCACGCCAGACCTTGGCTCACCACGGTCTGCTGGATCTGGGTCAACAGCAGCGGTACCTCGCTG
>NZ_JANOCG010000583.1:0-23763 GCF_031412075.1 Rhizobacter sp. | reverse complement strand
GCCCTCGGTTTGTGGGTCCGCAAACTCGACGATGTGCGCCTGGCGGGTTTCGTCGTCGCTGTAGCGGCTGAGCAGCGAGCGCAGGTAGTAGCTGCTGCCATCTTGCGGGCGCAGCTCGAGGTTGACGGCAGCGCCCGCACGCTCACGCGTGATGCGGTAGTCGCGACGCTCGAATTCTTCGAGTGCATCGCCGTCCCAGGCGCCGCCGGTTTCGGTGTTGTCCGAGCCGAAACGGCGGCGCTCGCCGTTCAGGCCCACGGCCACGCCGAGCTTGCCGTCCATCAAGCGGTCGCTCCACACCAGCGAGCCGAAGGGGCTGCTCTGGCCTGTGTTGCTGCTGTGGCCCCCGCCGAGCTCGGCCGAGAAGAGCGAACCCTTGCGGTCGAAGGCCGAGAGGGACTTGATGTCAACGGTGCCGCCCAGCGAGTTGGCGTCCATGTCAGGGGTGAGTGTCTTGGTGACCACGAGCGCGCCGATCAGCGAAGACGGCAACACGTCGAGCATCACCGCACGGCGGTCGCTCTCGGGTGAGGGCACCAGGCTGCCGTTGATGGTGACGGCGTTCAGGTCAGGCCCGAGGCCACGCACCCGCACGTAGCGGCCTTCGCCCTGGTCGCGCTCGATCGACACACCCGGCACACGCTGCAAGGCCTCGGCAGCGTTTTTGTCGGGCAGGCGGCCGATGCCGTCGCTGCGCACCACGCTGATGATGTTGTCGGCGGCCTGCTGGTCGGCGAGTGCACGGTCGGTGGCCGCGGCCAGGCCGGTGATGACCACACGTTCGAGTTGGGTGGCGGGTGGGGTGCTCGGTGCCGATGCCGGTGCCGAGGGCGGCACGGGCGTCTGTGCCCGTGCTGCAAACGAGCTGACGGCCAACGCCGCGGCGCTGGCCAGCAGCGTCAGCGAAAGGCGGCGAGGGGGTGAGTGGGGGCGTGTCATCGAGGGCTCCAAGGGCAGTCGCGTGTCGGCTGTGCGGGCTGCGTGGCGCCGCGAAGTCAGCGAATGTGGCGGGCGCGTGTGTCTGATCCGTGACGCGATGACGTGGCTTGGCTCATGGGCGCTTGTTCAAGGCCCATCGGCACATGCCGGTGAGCCGATTCGACCCCCCCGGCTGCGGGCCAACCGGCACTCTGTGTGTGCCAAGCGTTCGCAGGGGAGGGCCGGTGCGTTGCGAGCCGATCCGACCCCGGGTCTCAAAACGACAGCTGTCAATGCCACGCAACTGTCACATTCGCCACCTAAGGTGCGCGCTCGTCCTTCTTGTGGCCATCTCTGGCAGCCCATACCGATGCCTGTTTCCAACCGCCTCATCCTGCTCGCCTTCGTGTCCTTGAGCTGCCTGGAGCTGCTGCTGTTCAGCTCCTTCGGCGTGATCAAACCTGGCGAACACTGGAAGCCGCTCGACATCGCCGGTGAAGGCGGCACCGCGTTGATGGCCACCTGCTGGATGGCCATCGTGCTCGGCAGCCGGCCGGCCGGCCGCGTGACCTTTTTGCTCGCGCTGGGCCTGGCCGCGGTGGCGCTCGGTGCCTGGGCCGATTGCCTGGACGAGTTTTTCACCGTCACCTCGGCGCTGCGCTTCGACAAGTGGCTCGAATCAGCGCTCACGCCCTTGGGCATGTTGCTGGTGACGGCCGGCATCATGGCCTGGCGCACTGAGCAGCTGCAGTTGTCCGAGCACATGCAGCGCCGCGAGCGTCTGTTCCGCGAGCACCGCGCCTTCGACCGCATCACCCAGCTGGCCGACGCGCATTACCTGCGCCAGCAGATGGCCCTGGAGCGCGCGGCCGGTCAGTCTGGCGCGCTGGTGCTGCTGGAACTGGCAGGCTTTCAGGATTTGCAGCGCGCACACGGCAAACGCGAGGCCGACCGCATGCTGCAGGCCGTCACGCACCAGCTGCTGCTCAACCTGCGCAACCAAGATCTGCTGTGCCGTTATGCCGGCGAGCGCCTTGCCGTGCTGTTGCCAGGCCACTCGCTGGTGGCCGCCCAACGTGTGGCGCGGCACCTGCAGCAGATGGTCAGCCTGACGCACTTTCACACCGGCGACGGCGAAGCCCGCGCGTCACTCAGCTTGCTGAGCGCCTGCGCCGAGCTCGACGGCGAGCCCGACGCCGTGCTGGCGCGGCTGAACCAGGCGCTCGAGGGCACGGCCACGCATGGCAGCGTGGCCCTGGCGACCTGAGCCCGCGAGCGTTGCGATGGACAAGGTCTACGACATCGGCACGCCGCTCATCGCGGCGCAGCACCAGCCTGCGCTCTTGTTCGACCACTTGCACAGTCTCGATGTGGATGCTGGCGCCGTGCTCGGCACCAAGAGCCTGCAGCAACCGCTGAGCCCGGCGCAGTACCTCGCGCTGCTGCGCCAGACCGCGGCTCACCTCAACGGCCCCGACACCAGCTTCGTGCTCGGCCAGCAGGCGCTGCCGGGCCACTACGGTGCGGCCAGCCACGCGCTGCTGCGCGCGCCCACCTTGCGCCATGCGCTCACGCTGCTGGTGGCGCACCCGGCGCGTTTGTCGCCGCTGCTCGCGCCGCACTTCGTCGAAGAAGAGCAGCATGCCGTGCTGTACTGGACCGACGCCTGCGGTGCCGGCTCGTTGCGCCCGTTCCTCGTCGAGATGCACATGAGCGCCCTGGCCGCGTTGTGCCAGTGGCTGGCTGGCGCGCGCCTGCCCTGGCGCTTCTGCTTCAACCGCACCGCGCCGCGCCACACCGAGCAGCACCAGGTGCACCTCGGCACGCGGCTGCAGTTCGGTTGCCAGCTCGACGCCATGCTGATCGCCCCCGAGTGGCTCGACCGCCCCTGGGGCGGTGCGCCGCGTGCGGCCTCGGCGGCCGTGTTCGACGGGCTGGCCCGCCAGGCCCACGACGAAGAGCCACGCCAGAGCTTGCTCGGCGCGCTCTACCGCTACCTGCTGGAGCGTGTGCGGCTGGCACCCGGGCTGGAGCAGACGGCGCAACACTTCGGCATCAGCCCGGCCACGCTCAAGCGCCGGCTGCTGGCCCACGGCACCCACTTCCAGGCCGAGCTCGACCAGGCGCGCACGCATGTGGCCTTGCAGCTCTACCAATGTCGCGGGTTCGACAACGAGCAAGTGGCACGGCACCTGGGCTTTAACGACGCGGCCAACTTTCGCCGCTCGTTCAAGCGCTGGACCGGGCTCACGCCCAGCTCACTGCGCGACAGCCTCGACCCGCCATTGATGGCCTGAAGAAGGCCCACTCTTGACACCGTTCGGGCTGAGCTTGTCGAAGCCAGCGCCGTGCTGTGCGCACCCTTCGACAGGCTCAGGGCGAACGGAGCACTTGAGCAATGCACCACTCACGCCAGTTTCCGTTTTCCGTTCGGGCTGAGCTTGTCGAAGCCGGCACTGTGCTGTGCGAGCCCTTCGACAGGCTCAGGGTGGACGGAGGAGGGTGAACTTCTTGGCGTCAGTCCCTGCGCCGAAACGCCAACAACGCGGCCACCACGGTGAACGCCACCACGATCAGCAGCATCAGAAAGAAACCGGAGCCGCTTTCGGCAAACGGAATACCCCCCACGTTCATGCCGAACAGGCCGGTCGTGATGTTGATCGGCAGCGCCAGCACCGTCACCATGGTCAGGGTGAAGAGGCTTCGGTTGGTCTGCTCGCCCACCTGGGCGGCGGTCTCCTCCTGCAGCAGCTTGATGCGCTCCTGCAGCGCCGCCAAGTCTTGCAGCACCATCGAAAACTCTTCGGTGGATTGACGCAGCTCATCGAGGTCGTGCGAGGCGATCCACGGTGGCGGCTGCCGCAGCAACCGAAACAGTGCCCCGGGCTCGGGCGCCAGCAGTCGCTGCAGGCGCACCAGCACGCGGCGCAGCTTGCCCAGCTCGGAGCGGCGCTGCGCCAGGCGCCCGCGCAAGAGGCTGTCTTCGATGCTGTCAACCTTGACGGTGGCTTCTCGCACGATGCGCACCAGCACGTCGCCCTGGTCGTTCATCAGGTGCGTGAGCAAGGCCATCGACGAGTCGAAACGCGCACCGTCTCTCACGGCCTCCCGCAGCCGGTCGATCGAGCGCAGCGGGTGGGCCCTGGCGCTGATGGCCACCCGCTCGCTCACGCTCATCCACAGCGTGGCGATCTCCGAGGGGTCGAACGCAAACTCGTAGGCCACGTCGTTGACCACGGCGATCAACGTGTCTTGTGCGTCTTCGATGCGTGTCGAGCGCGAGCCTTCGCGCAGCGCCTCGAAGAACTCGGGCGCCAGTGACAGCTGCGCTTGCATCCAGGCCTGTGCCGACGCGTCGGTCAGGTCGAAGTGCAGCCAGATGAACTGCGAGCTGTCGGCTGGCGTGGTACGCAGCCACTCGATGGCTTCGTCGAGCCCGATGGCGCGTGCAACCGAGGCTGGCGCAAAAAGATAACCGCACAACAAGCCATGCCTGTGGGCGCCATAAGAGATGGTCATGGTGGTGTATTTTTTCTACGGGGCGGTCTTCAGCTGCTCCGGCGCCAGCACCACGTAGTTGGCGTGGCGCCCTGCCTTGCGGCTGCCATCGTCACTCACGATGACGATGCACTGGACGCCGCCAATGACGGCCGGGCTCACGCCCTCGGCGTGCTCCAGCCCTTTCAGCCCCGGGATCGTGACGCGCCGTGCCGGCGCGCCGGATTGGCCATTCCAGAGCCACAGGTCGAACTGCGCCGGCTCGCGTGACACTGGCCCGCCGATCACCAGGTATTCGCCCAGGGTTGGCACATAAGACAGCCCCCGAATGCCGTGGCCCCCGAGATCGAGCTCAACCAGCGAGGTGCTCACGCGAGGGGGTTCGCCCGCCTCGAAGATGCCGGTGGGGTTGTCGATGCTCGCGATGAGGGCGCGGTTGCCGCTCAGCGGGCTGCGAAAGCCGACCAGCAACCGCTGCTGATCGGGTGTCATCTCCAGGGCTTCGATGTTGAGCCCACCGCGGGTCTTCACCTCGCGCACCTTGGCGGCTTCTGCCAGCACGGGGTGACGTGCCGTCAGGGCACGCTTCAAACCGTCGACGACCGTCGAGCTCGACACCCGATCGCCTTCGACGCGAAAGCGCACCAGCTTCTCGCGTGACTTCTTTTCTTCGCCGTCGTCGTTGCGTGAGTGCGAGGTGATGGCGTAGACAAAGCCGTTGCGGTCGAGTGTCAGGCCTTCGAGGTCATCGAGCTTCCAGAACTCGCTGAACATCTGCAGCAGCCCCGGCTCGAGCGGCGCGTGCGCCACGCTGCCATCGGCGCCGAGCGAGACCAGGCTCAGCGGGTGCTCCTTCTCGTCTTCGACCACCAGGAAGCGCCCGTCGGGCAGCTGCTGGATGGCCGAAGGTTCGAAGGTGCCGGTCAGCGGGCGGAATGCGGGGGGAGTGGAGGTCGCCATGCGGGCATTGTGTGCTTCACACAGCCCGCCGGCACCCCCTTATTTCAAGCCCGCGCAGTTGGCGTAGAAGGTCACCGTGGCCGGCCAATCGGTGAAGACGCCGAGCACGCCGACCTCGTTGGCGAGCACGTCCAGCACCTGCATCACGTCGCCGTCGCGCTGGATGGCGCTGTCGAAGGTCTGGAAGTAGAAGCCATTGTTGCCGTCGGCCAGGATGCCCGAGCGCTCCAGTGTCCAGGTGATGATGTCGAGCTTGGCTTTCTTGGCATTGAGGGCGTACTGCGAAGGCACGATGTGGCCGTTGCCATCGGTGCTGAGCAGCGCGAAGACGGGCGGCGCCACGATGCGGATGCCTTGGGCGCGGTAACCCACCAGCTCGTCGGCGGTGGGCAGGTCGGCGGGGGTGCTGGCGTCGTCGAGGTAGACCGCCTGGCGGCCGAAGCTGGGCTCGTTCTGCACCCAATACAGCACGTCGTTCTTGTTGAAAGACTGCGGCCACACATGGCGCGCCGGCACGCGGGCCTGCTTGTATTCGTCGATCATCTTCTGTGCGTAGGCCTGCTGGCTGAAGCCTTCAAACGGCATGGCCACGCTGGCGCTCTTGAGCTCGGGCGTCATCTTCACGCCGAGTTGTTTGAAGAGCTCGATGCTCTCTTTGTGGGTCAGCAGCGTACCGCTGCTCGGGCCCGAATAAAGGTCGGTGCGGAAGTTGGCCGTGCCGCCCAGGTATTCGGCCACCGTGCGCGCGCGCGGGTTCGAAGCGTCCATCTTGCCGCGCAGGGTCTTGAACTCGGCCAGCGTGATCTCGCTGGTGCGGCACTCGGCGCTGGCGGGGGTCAGCAGCGTTCCGTCGGCGGAAATGGTCGCGGGTGTGAACGGCTTGATGCACTTCTCGGCCAGCGGCGTGGCCAGGATGTTGGTGGTGGTGTGCAGGTCGTTCTGCGCATGCCGGCAGACCAGCTCCTTGTCCTTGGTGAACGTGACGTCGCACTCCACGATGCCAGCGCCCGTGCGCGCCGCCGCTTCATACGACTCCTTGGTGTGCTCCGGGAACTGCAGTGCCGCACCGCGGTGGCCAATGGAGAACTCGCTGCTCTGGAACGAGCCCTTGCGCGCGCAGGCCTGCAGCCGCTCCTTGAGCGGCCCTTCGGTCATGTCGTTGACCAGAAAGAACGGGCGCGGGCCCAGCTGCGCGTTTTGGCTTTTGCGCGCATGCGTGTGTTTGTCGTCGTCACGGTCCGCGAGGGCCAGGGTGGGCAACAGGCCGGTGGTGGCGGCCAGTGCAAGTGCGAACAGTGTTCGGCGCATGAGGTGTCCTTGATTTGTGGGTGCGCTGTCGAGGCGGTGCCCTCGTCGAGCGAGCGTGAGGCTAGGTGGGTGCCGTGACACACCCATGACAGCACTGCGTTGCGCGATAGTCCGAACGGCGTCAGCCCAGCGTTTGCGGCTCGGCCATCGGGTGGCGGTGGGGCGCGTGGAAGCCCAGCTCGGTCACCTGATGACGCCGCATGCCGTCGGGGCACAAGAGGTCGAACCACACCGACGAGCCGCCCAGCTCCAGCAAGCCCAGGCCGACCACCTTCTCGCCCACACGCGCCTGGATCTCGTCCGGCAACACAAAGGCAGTCGAGGGCAGCCAGAGGTGGCGCACGCCGCCCACGCTGCGATCCAGGTGCTGGTGCGTGTGGCCCGAGACCACGGCACGCAAGCTGTGGCGCAAGGGCCCGCCGAGCAGGCGTTCGCACGCCGCATGCATGACGTAGCGGCCTTCGCGATGGTGTTCGTTGGCGCTCGGCCGGAGCACGGGGCGGTGCAGGAACAAGACGCTGTGATCGCGGTCGCCGTGGATGCGGCGTGCGTGGTCTTCAAGCCATTGCCACTGTGCCTGTTCTTGCACGGTGCCCGAGCCCAGCAGCTGCGCGTTGATGCCGATCAGCTCCCAGCGCCCGGCGCTCAAGGCCCAATGGTCGGCGCCGAACGATGCTTCGTAGGCGGTCAGGCGCTGGGGGTCGACGGGCGACTCGCCCGAGCCGTCACCCAGGTCGTGGTTGCCAGGAACAAAGTGAATGGGAGTGGGCCACGCCTTGGTCTGCTCGCGGGCAAAGAGCAGTTCGTCGGGATGCACCCGCCCGTCGAGCGAGATGTCGCCCAGGTGCACGGTGAGGTTGGCATGCAGGCGCGCCACCGCGCCTGCGGCCGCCTTCCAGTTCGCCACGCACTCGGGGGCGCGCTCGGCGAGGTGGCTGTCTGCAACGAGGGCGATTCTCATGCGTGTGCTCTGGCGGCGCGACGAAGGCAGCCGCAAAAACGCACGCTACGCCGCCTGCATGACAGTTGAGTGATCGGCCGCAATGGCCCCTGGCGATTGCGTTATCGCAAGCGAGCAAACCGGATGTGGTTGATCAGCTGATCGTGTTCGCCGCGGCGCACACGTTCGTCAACGATCCTGACCAGGCCTTGTTCGGCCATCAGTTTGAGTTCGCGTGCGGCGCTGTCGTAGACGTAGGGGTTTTCCAGTGAGGTGCCTGCGGCTTGCAGGTCGGTGGGGACACCGAATTCGGATTCGCGGTAAGTCGTCTGAACGAATGTGCTCATGGTGCGCTCCTGGGCGGGTTGGTGAAGGGCCAAGTGGTGCGACGAGAGCTGCATCCTAGCGAAGGAAATTCACGAGAAAACTGACTGGTTATTCCGGATCGTGAATACACACCGCTGGCGCGTGTTGGACGCCCGGCCCAGGTGCGCTTTGCGGCTGTCAGCCGCTCTTGGTGCGCAGCCAAAGGGGCTGGGTGCTGCGCCTTGGGGGTGTCATGGCCTGTCGTCAGACTGATTTCGCTTGATTGCACGTTTTGTGTGCGGTCTGTCGATTGAAAAAAAGGTGAGGGAGTGATGGGAAAACTGTTGGTTCGATGGATTCGAGGCCTGCTCCTGGCAGGTCTCGCCTGTGTTTCGACCGCGCAAGCCGCGATGGTCGAGTATTCGCTCACGGCCCTGGGTGGCGATGTCTGGCGCTATGACTACAGCTTGAGCAACATCGGCCCGGCCGAGAGCTTCGACGAGCTCACGGTCTATTTCGACGCCCCGGGCATCACCGGCATCACCGCCGTGGCCACGCCCGCGGGCTGGAGCAGCCTGGTCGTGCAACCCGACCCGGTGCTGCCCGATGCGGGCTTCTTCGATGCACTCAACCTGTCGGGTGTCGTTCCGGCCGGCAGCGTGATCTCCGGTTTTTCCGTCTCCTTCTCCTATCTGGCGGGCCTGATACCGGGGGCACAACGGTTCGAGTTGGTGATCTCCGAGCCCTTCCAGACGGTGCAATCCGGCATCACGTCGGCAGCACCCTCAGCGGTGCCCTTGCCGGCCCCGGCGGCCTTGATCTTGCTCGGTCTCGGCGTTGGCGCACTCGGCTCGCGTGCACGTGCCAAAAAACTGGGAGCGACAGCATGATCGCGCGCTGCCGCTCGTTTTTTGCCGCGTTGCTGTCGGCACTCGCCGTGTTCGCCGTGCTGGTGCCCTCGCTGGCACAGGCTGCTGCTGAAGTCACTGGCCAGCAACTCGTCAGCTCGGTGCGCGCGGGTCGCACCCACTTCGACTACACCTACCGCATCACGGTGCGCAACGGCACGCCCGCGCTGTCGGCCGCCCAAGCCACGGTGCAAAGCACCTCGCCGGCCACGCAGGTGATGAAGGCCACGGTGGTGCTGGGTGACCTGGCCGCAGGCGCCACGCTCACGAGCACCGACACCTTCATCATTCGCCAAGACAGGTCGGTCGCGTTCAACCCGGCCTCGCTGATCTGGACGGTGACTGGTGTGTCGAGCGCCGGCCCGAGCACGATGGAACTCGGCTTGTCTGAACCCTTCGTCGCACCCGACGGCAGCATCTCGGTGTCACCCACCGTGCGCAATGCCGGCGGTGCGCTGATCGACAACGACGACCTGCAGTTCAGCGTCTCGGTGGCCCCGGTCGGCGCGGTGAGCGGCAACGCTCCGGTGGTCAGCGGCCTGAGCGTGAGCTTCCCCAAGCTCGCCAAACGACTGCTCAATCAAAACTTCTCGATCGACCCGGCCGGCGAGTTTGCCGACGGCGACCCGACCGACCCCCACTACGGCAAGGAGACCGGCGGGCGTTACCGCATCACGGTGTCCATCGCCGGTTCCTCCGTCACCGCCACCAAGGAGGTGATGGTGTTGCCGAGCGGCACCGCCGGCGTCACCGTCAAGGCCAGCCAGTACGCCGGGCAGATGGAAAGCCTGCTCGCCGCCGCCGCGCTCGCCAGCCAGAACGGCGACTCCGCCGGCCTGGCCGAGGCACGTGCCGCGCTGCAAGCCGTCAACGCCAACCGCGATTACTCCGCCACCGTGCTGGGCGCCACGCAGGCGATGGCGCCGCCCAACGGTTACCTGGTCACCCCCGCGCTGCTCACGTCGCAGGGCTTCGTGGCCGGCCCGCAAGATGCACAGTTCGCGAGTGCACTCACCAACGTGGTCGCTCGCATTCGCAGCGCTCGCACCCAGGTCGAGGCCACCAACGCGGCCGCCTTGACGCAGGAGTCGATCGACGCCTTGCGTAGCGCGGCCGATGCCTACAAACAAGCTCTCACCGCCTTGCAGGCCCTGCGGCTCAGTGCGCTGGGCGCGGCCCAGCAAGAGGCTGCGATCAACCTGCAGGTGGGCACCGAGTTGCCGCTCTTGCTGGATGCGATCAAGCGCAAATCGGGTGAGGTGCTGGCCACCGTGACGACCGCAGGCGTGCGCGCTCCGGCGGGCCGCCACCTCACGCGCGCCGCACGCCTCGCCACCACGCCGCGAGGCATGTATGCCGGCGCGCAGCCGGTGCAGCTGTACCCGTTTGCGGCGTTTGCGTTCTCCATCTTCACCGACCTCTCGGGCACCGCGCGCGCCAACATCATCGAGCTGACGGTCACGCTGGTGAACAGCCTCGTCAACATCATGGCGGCCGATGTGATCAACCAGAACAGCCCGGGTGGCGTGTCCATCGACGTCTGCCTGGCCAGCTCGTCGGTCGCCTTCGTCTGCCCCAACTACCGCCCCAGCATCGTGACCGGCTCCGGCTTCGGCCGCAATGCGGGCGCGGTGAAGGTGGCGCTGGTCGGCTGCATCGGTGGCGACCTGATCCGCAACCTGGTGACGCTGCGGCCGCCGAGTGACATCGCTGCCGGCATCCGCCTGATCAACAAGGTGGTGTCGATCACCAACTCCCTGCAGCAAGAAGGTGGTGTGGGCGCGGTCGTGACGCCCGACTTCATCGACGAAGACGAACTCTTCGGCGGTGACCGCCTCTACTTCGCCAACGGCTGGCCGCGTGTGAACCAGGGGCGCCTGCCGTGTGTGGGCATCGTGATCGTGATGAACCAGACGAGCGGCGGCATCTCTGCGCTGAACCTCAACTTCCTGGGTCAGTGCGGTTAAGGCCGTGACGGTGGCTGGTGAGCAGCGCCGCCAGCGCTGCCACCGGCACCGCGAAGCCCAGGCCATAACCACCCGGAATGGTGGCGTTGGCCAGGCCGATCACTTGCCCATCGAGGCTGAGCACCGGGCCACCGGAGTTGCCTGGGTTCACTGCGGCGTTGAGCTGCATGCGCCGCGCCAGCGGCTCGGGCTCCAGCACGGCGCCGGGCAGGGCGCTGACGATGCCGGTGGTGGCGGTCGGGGCGGCACCGAAGGGGCAGCCCAGCACGATGATCCACTGGCCGGCCAGCACCGCGTGGGTGGACAAGGCCAGGCCGGGCATCGGCGCGTCGGCGTCGATCTCCAGCAGCGCAATGTCGGCGTCGTCATCGATGCGGGCCACTCGCGCAGGCCACGGCCTGGACTGCCAGCGAATCACCGGCGCCCCCTGCAGCGAGCGCAGCACGTGCGCAGCCGTCGCCACGTAGCGAGTGCTGTGGATGCGAAAGCCCGAGCCCAGCACGCCGTGCGCATCGCCCACACCCACCACCGCCGGTGCGTGGCGCTGGATCGCCTGGGTGAAATCGGGCCATTGCAGTGGCGCGGCGCTCGAACAAGCGCCCAACGCCGCTGTCAGCAAGACCGGCAGAACAAGCCGCCTCTTCATGACACACCGCTGAGGTTGATGTGCCAAAGCCGGGCCAGCCAGACCACCAGCAAGGCCAACACCACGCACACCACTCCCGCCAGCAGCTTGTGGCTTTGCCACAGCCGCGAGACGGCGACACCACCCGTACCGACGATGACGATGAGCAAGATCTCTTGAAGCATGTGGCCGCCATCGTCGCCGCAACTCTGTGGCAACTGTCATGTTCGGCATAGTCCGTTCGGGCCCCCTGCATTCCAGTGGGCGAACGGACTAGTTCTCATGACATGCCGAGGTCATGCCCAGCCGCGAACATCCCCCTCGAATCAAGGAGGCGGGACCCCATGAAGATAGTGCTGGTGAGCATGAATTTCGCCCCGGAGCTGACCGGCATCGGCAAGTACTCGGGCGAGATGGTCGATGACCTGGTGGCGCGTGGCCACGAGGTCAAGGTGGTGTGTGCGCCGCCCTATTACCCGACTTGGAAGGTGCAGGGCGACTACGCCAGCAGCGCTTACCGCACAGAGCAACCCAAGCCTGGCTTGACCATTCACCGCTGCCCGGTGTGGATTCCCAAGCGCCTGAGCGGCGTGAAGCGCCTCATTCACCTGGCGAGCTTTGCACTGTCGGCCTTGCCCGTGATGCTGTGGCTCGCAATGTGGCGCCCGCAGGTGGTGTTTGCGGTGGCGCCTGCACTCTTTTGCGCGCCCGCTGCGTGGTTGCTGGCGCGCCTGTCTGGCGCGAAGGCGTGGCTGCATATTCAAGACTTCGAGATCGACGCCGCCTTCGAGCTCGGCATGCTGAAGCAACCTCTAGCGCGCCGCTTTGCCTTGTTTGCAGAGCGCTTTTTGATGCGCCGATTCGATGCGGTGTCCACCATCTCCAGCCGCATGCTGCGCCAGCTGGCGACCAAGGGCATTCCGTTGCACGAGACGGAGATGTTGCCGAACTGGGTTGACCTGTCGCACGTGCGGCCCACCGAGACCTCGCATGCCTTGCGCCAGTCGCTGGGCATCACGCCCTCGCAGGTGGTGTGCCTTTTCTCCGGCACCATCAACCGCAAGCAAGGCCTCGACGTGCTGATCGACACCGCACGCCTGCTCAAGGACGACCCGCGCGTGGTCATCGTCATCTGCGGCAACGGCGAACAGCGGCCTTCGCTCGAGGCCTCCGCAGCCGGCTTCGACAACGTGCGCTTCATGGACCTGCAGCCCGCGTCCACGCTCAACACGCTGCTCAACATGGCCGACGTGCACCTGCTGCCGCAGCTGCGCGGCGCGGCCGATCTGGTGATGCCGTCCAAGCTGGTGGGCATGCTGGCCAGCGGCCGGCCGGTGGTTGCCGCGGCCATCCCGCGCACCGAGATCGCTTCCATCGTGTCGGGCTGCGGCATCGTCACCGAGCCGGAGTGTGCCAACGGCTTTGCACGCGCCATCACCGAGCTGGCCGATGACGCCGCGCTGCGCCAGCGGCTCGGTGCGGCCTGCCGCGCTTACGCCGAGCGTGTGCTCGACTCGCAAAAGATCTTCGACCGTCTGGACACGCGCTTGCGCGCCTTCGAACAACAGCGGCTCGCACCGCGCGCGCCCGCACCGGCCGAAGAGCCCGCCCAGTAATTGCATCGCACAGGCAGCGCGAGAGGGCGCAACGCTGACCTTGCATCGGCCGGGGCCGAGCGTGGCGCTTCACTGCTACGTCACATTCGCTGCGCACACTGCGCGTCTGTTCAACGTCTGAGACTCACCTGCCATGACCCCTGTCCGCTCGCGCCGCGGATTCACACTGCTTGAACTGCTGGTGGTGATGGTCATCATCGGTTTGTTGGCAGCCTACGTCGGGCCGAAATACTTTTCGCAGATCGGCAAGTCCGAGGTCAAGACGGCCAAGGCGCAGATCGTGGCGTTTGAAAAAGCGCTGCAGCAGTTTCGAGTCGACGTGGGTCGCTACCCCAGCACCGAGCAAGGCCTGCAGGCGCTGTTGAGCAAGCCCGCCAACCTCAACAAGTGGGACGGCCCCTACCTCGAAAAAACCTTGCCCGCAGACCCGTGGGGTCAGCCTTATGTGTATGTGTCACCCGGCGAGCACGGCGAGGTCGACATCAGCTCCTACGGCCGCGACGGGCGCCCGGGTGGCGATGGCCTGGATGCCGACGTCACCAACTGGTGAGCGTTTGAACGCATCACGCACGAGCCGACCATGCAATACGCCGTCAAGGCTGTTCGACAGATGCAATCCGTCTCGGTCCGCTTCGAGGCCGTTGACGCGGCCGATGCACGCCAGCAGGCCCAGGCACAGGGGTATGCCGTGGTGGCCGTCAAGGCGGTCGACGCGGGGCGGCGCATGGGCTTCTCGCGCAAGAGCGCCTTCCCGCTGCTGCACTTCAACCAGAGCCTGCTGATCTTGTTGAAGGCGGGCCTGTCGGTGGTCGAGGTCATCGAGACGCTGGCCGACCGCGAAACCCGCCCCGACGCCAAGCAGGTGCTGACACGCTTGCACGATCAACTGAAAAACGGGCTCTCGTTCTCGGCCGCACTCGAAGCGCAGCCCAGCGTGTTCCCGCCGCTCTATGTGGCGAGCGTGCGTGCCAACGAGCGCACCGGCGCGCTCACCGAAGCCATCGAACGTTTTGTGCAGTACCGCGCGCAGTCGGACCACATGCGGAAGCGTGTGATCGGCGCCGCCGTCTACCCGGCCATGATTCTCGGCGTGGGTGCGTTGGTGATCGCCTTCTTGCTGCTTTACGTGGTGCCACGTTTCAGCCTGGTGTTTCAGGACCTGGGCGACCGCATTCCGCTGATGTCGCGCCTGCTGTTGCAGTGGGGCCAGTTTGCCCACGCGCACGGCTTGCAGTTGCTGGCGGGCGGTGTGGTGCTGCTGGTCGCCATCGGCTATGCCCTCACGCGCCAGCCGGTGCGGCTGGCCATCGCTCGCCTCGTGCTGCGCATCCCGCGCATCGGCGAGTACGTGCGGGTCTACCAGCTGGCGCGCTTCTACCGCGCGCTCGGCATGTTGCAGCAGGCCGGCATGCCCATCGTGACCGCGCTCGACATGGTGAGTGGCCTGTTGCCGGCCAGCCTGCACCCCGCGCTGGCGGCGGCGCGGCGCGACATCGGCGAAGGCCGCTCCATCTCGTCGGCCTTCGAGAACCACGGCCTCACCACCGCCGTGTCGTTGCGGCTGCTGCGTGTGGCCGAGCGCACCGGGCAGATGGGCGAAATGCTGGAGCGCACCGCCGGCTTCCATGAAGAAGACGTGTCGCAGGCCATCGAGTGGTTCATCCGCCTGTTCGAGCCTTTGCTGATGATCGGCATCGGCATCGTGATCGGCGTGGTGGTGCTGCTGATGTACGCGCCCATCTTCGAGCTGGCGGGGAGCTTGCAATGAACCCGTACAGCGAAAAATACGTGCAGGGTGAGGTGTCCACACAGATGCTCACACCTGCTGTCGTGCGCGCCGCGCGGCTGAAGGCGCAAGGCCAGCAACGCAGCGTGACCGCCGTGCTCGAAGACGAGCTGTCGCTCGCCCCCGAGCTGCTGATGCAGGCCCTGGGCAGCGTGCTCGACTACCGTGTGCTCGACAGCCACACGCTGCTCGCGCTCGAGCCGGCCTTCGACCTGATCTCTTATGCCGATGCGGTCAAACAAGGCTGCCTGGCTTTCCGTGATGGCGCCGTGGTGTTGCTGGCCGTGCCCGACCCGTTCGACGATGCGCGGCAGGCCTGGTGCGTCGAGCGCTTGGGCGCAGGGCATGAGGTCTGCCTGGCGCAGGCGGCCGACCTGTCGGCGTTCTTGTCGCGCCACGAAGATTCGATGCGCGCCATCGACACCGCCCTGCCCACCGGCGAAGCAGGGACCGACAGCGGCACCGACCTGGAAGACCTGTCGATCCGCTCCATCGGCGAAGGCACCAGCGTGGTCGTCAAGTTGGTGCACTCCACCTTGTACGACGCGCTCAAGAGCGGTGTGAGCGACATCCACGTCGAGTCGCACCTGAGCGGCCTCGTCATCAAGTACCGCCTCGACGGCACGCTCACGCAAGTGGGCGCGATCGAAGGCCGCGAGCTGGCCGAGCAGGTGCTGTCGCGCTTGAAGGTGATGTCGGAGCTCGACATCGCCGAGCGGCGGGTGCCGCAAGACGGGCGCTTTCGCGTGCGCGCGCTCGGCCGCGAGATCGACTTCCGCGTGTCCATCATGCCGAGCATCCACGGCGAAGACGCGGTGATCCGCGTGCTCGACAAACGCTCGCTCGCGGACCAGGTGTCGGGCCTGCGGCTCGACGTGCTGGGCTTCGACGAGCCCACGCTGCTGGCCTTTCGCCGCATGGCGCGCGACCCCTATGGCCTGCTGCTGGTCACCGGCCCCACCGGCAGCGGCAAGACCACCACGCTCTACGCCGCCATCTCCGAGATCAACAATGGCCACGACAAGATCATCACCATCGAAGACCCGGTCGAATACCAGCTGCCTGGCGTGCTGCAGATCCCGGTCAACGAGAAGAAGGGCCTCACGTTTGCGCGCGGGCTGCGCTCGATCTTGCGGCACGACCCCGACCGCATCATGGTCGGCGAGATCCGCGACCCGGAGACGGCGCAGATCGCCATCCAGGCCGCGCTCACCGGCCACCTGGTGCTCTCGACCGTGCACGCCAACAACGTGTTCGACGTGATCGGTCGTTTCACCCACATGGACGTCGACCCCTACAGCTTCGTCTCGGCCCTGACCGGCGTGCTGGCGCAGCGCCTGTTGCGCATCAACTGCCTGCATTGCAGCGAGCCGGTCACGCTCGACCCGCAGTTGTTGCGCGACTCGCTGATCGAGCCCGCGCTGGCCGAGGGCAGGTTGCTCAAGGCGGGGCGCGGTTGCGGCAAATGCCGGGGCACTGGCTACAAGGGCCGAAAGGCGGTCGGCGAGTTGCTGATGCTCGACGACGCCTTGCGCGAGTTGATCGTCGCGCGCGCCCCGGTGCGACAGATCAAAGAAGCCGCCCGCCACAACGGCACGCGCTTTTTGCGCGACTCGGCGGTGGCGTTGTTTCTCGATGGCCACACCACTCTGGACGAGGTGAACCGTGTCACGCTGGTTTCCTGAGCGACCCGTGTTGTGGGTGAGGCCGCAAAAGAGCGAGCCGGTGTTGGCCTCGTTCGAGCAAGAGCTGCAGCGCCGCGCCCTGCCGCGCGGCACCCGGCTCACCTGCGTGGTGGCGGGCGAGGGCGTGCGCTACCGCGTGGTGCCATGGAGCGATGAATTTGCCAGCCCCGCGCAACGGCAGGTGTTCAGCACCCACTGCTTCGCCGAGGTGTACGGCGAGGCCGCTCGCGGCTGGACGGTGCGCCAAGACAGCGTGCGCCACGGTGTGGCCACGCTCGCCTGTGCGCTCGACACCGCCCTGCTCGACAGCCTGGTGGTCAGCGTGCATGCCCACGATCTCAAGCTCGTGAGCGTGCAGCCGGCGCTCACGCACGTCTACAACCACCTGCGCCGCAGCCTGGAGGCGGGCCTCTACTGGTTCGTCTGGGTCGATGGCCCGTGGGTCAGCTTGTTGTTGATGTCCAAAGGCGAGCCGCTGCTGGTGAGGTCGCTCGCGCCCTCGGGCCAGAGCCTGGCCAGCTTGCTGGAGCGTGAGTGGTTCATGCTCGGTGTGGAAGATGCGCGCTGCCCGGTGTACGTGGCGCGCTCGGTGTCGACACCGCCGATCGATGCGCGTGAGTTGTCGGCCAACGGCTGGCGCTTCGTCGAGCTGGCTCCGTGGGCCGATGGCGCGCCGACCGAAGCCGTGTCGAAAGCCGCCAGCCCACAAGCGGCGCACGCGTCATGAGCGTTGCACCGTTGCAGCTCGACTTTCGCGCCCCCGAGCGCCCTCGTTGGCGCTGGCTCGGCTGGGCGCTGCTGGTCGCTTCGGTGGCCGCCGTGCTGGTGTTCAGCGAACACGTGGCCGAGGCCTCTCAGCACCATGCCAAGGCACAAGCCCGCCACGACAAGCTCAGCGAGCGCCTGCGCGACAAAGCGCCACGCCGCGCCGCCGCAGGCCCCGACGCGCAGACGTTGGCTGGGGTGCAACGCGCCAACCGCATCATCGACCAGCTCACCGTGCCGTGGGACGAGCTCTTCGGCGCCGTCGAAGCGGCCGATGCGCGCGGCCTGGCCGTGCTGTCACTCGCCCCGAACGCCATCGACCGCAGCCTGCGGCTCGCCGGTGAGTCGCGTTCGATGAACGAGCTGCTGGCCTATGTGGGCCGCGTGGCCCAGCAGCCGGGCTTGAGCGGGGTGCACCTGCTGGGCTACAACACCGTGCTGCGTGATGGTGTGCCGGTGGTCAGCTTCACCTTGGCTGCAACCTGGCGGCAACCGACATGAAACGTTTGCGCTGGGAGCTGTTGAATGCGCTGCGCGCCATCGGCCTGGCCGGTTGGGTTGGGTTGGCCCTGGCGGTGCTCTGCGCTGCGGCGTGGTGGGGCGTGGCCGCGCCCATGCAAGACGAAGCCCGGCAGCTCGACGCCGACAGCGCCACGCTCGAGCGCCGCGTGCGCGAGCGCGCCGCCACCGAGGCGCCGGTGGTGCTCACGGCCCAGCAGCAACTGGCCGAGTTCGAGCGCCGCTTCTCCGACGAAAAAAGCCTCACCGATTCACTCGCCCGCCTGCACGCGGCCGCGCGCCGCCAAGGCGTGCAGCTCGACAAGGCCGAGTTCAAGTGGGCGAGTGACGCGCGCGAGCCCTTGTCGCGCTACACCATCGTGTTGCCGCTCAAGTGTGACTACCGTGCGTTGCGCCGCTTCACCCGCGACGCCGTGCGCGAGCTGCCCGGCCTGGCGATGGAAGAGGTGAGCCTGCGCCGCGCTGACGCCAAATCGCCCCTGCTCGAGGTGCAGCTGCGCTTCGTGCTCTTTGTGAACAAGGCGGGTTGAACACATGGCCACGATCAGCAACCCCACACGCCAACGCATTGCGATGCTGATCGTCGCGGTCGGTGGCGCGCTGCTCGTTGCGCGGGTGTTTGCCCTGGCCGGTGACGACGCCGAGATTGCCGGGCCGGTGCAGGCCAAACCAGCGCGCAGCAGCCCAGCGCGTGAAGCCCCTTCGGTGGCGGGCGGCGCGAGTTCGGTGCGCCTCGATCGTTTGGCTCAGCACGAAGCGCGGCAACAAGCCGTGCCGGCCTCCCAGCCCGCGGCGTCGCAGCCGGTGCTGTTTGGCACCGTGTCATGGCAGCCACCGCCGCCGAAGGTTGTTGCCCCGCCACCACCCAAACCCGTCACACCGCCGTTCCCGTATGCCTACCTGGGTGGTTTGTCGGAAGACGGCGAGCGCACCTCTTTTTTCACCAAGGGCGAGCGGGTACTTCCGGTCAAGGCCGGCGACACCATTGATGCGGTCTACCGCGTCGACCAGATGACTGACAAGCAAATGACGCTGACCTACCTGCCGCTGAACGAAACCCTGGTGGTGGCACTCGGGGGTGGGCGATGAGCCCGACCGTGGGCGCGCGCGGCTCCATCACGTTGCTGCTGGCAGCGGTGCTGGCGCTCAGCGCCTGCGCGCCAGGCCGCGAGTTCGTGCGCAATGGCCAACAGATGATCGATGAAGGCCGACTTGAAGAAGGCCTGCTGCAAATGGAAAAGGGCATGAGCCTGGAGCCCGAAAACCGCGAATACCGCATGCTGGTGATCCGCCAGCGCGACGCCCAAGTCGGCGCGCTGCTCGCGCGCGCCGATGCACACCGCAGCGCCGACAAGATCGAAGACGCCGCCGCGCTCTACCGCCGCGTGCTGGGCCTCGACAGCAACAACCACCGTGCGCAGGCCGGCATGCAAGCGGTCGAGTCGCAGCGCCGCCAGCAGCAGCGGGTCGACGAGGCCCAGGGCCTGATCGCGCAAGGCCGCCACGACGACGCCGAGCGAAGCCTGCGCAAGGTGCTGGCCGAAAACCCGTCGCACACGCGGGCCCTGCGACTGAAGCAGCACCTCGACGACCAGGCCGGCCGCACGGCGGAAGCCGTCGCGCCGGTGCTCAAGCCCAGCCTGCGCAAACCCATCTCGCTCGACTTTCGCGAAGCCAACCTGAAGGCGGTGTTTGACGCCCTGTCGCGCACCACCGGCATCAACTTCGTGTTTGACCGAGAGGTCAAGCCCGACATCAAGGTCACCCTGTCGATCAACAACCTCGGCATCGACGACGTGATCAGCGTGCTCACCGTCACCAACCAGCTCGAACGCAAGACGATGAACGAAAACACCGTCTTGATCTACCCCAACACACCGGCCAAGCAGAAGGACTACCTGGAGCTCGGCGTCAAGACCTTCTACCTGGCCAACGCCGAGGCCAAGACGGTCTTCACCATGCTCAAGACGGTGCTCAAGACCAAGGACCTGTACGCCGACGAGAAGCTCAACACGCTGACCATGCGCGACACGCCCGACGCCATCCGCCTGGCCGACAAGCTGATCGCCGCACAAGACCTGGCCGAGCCCGAGGTGCTGCTCGACGTGGAGGTGCTTGAGATCAAGCGCTCGCGCCTGCTCGAGCTGGGCATCGATCCGCCGGGCAAGTTCACCTTGCTCAACATCGTGCCCGGTGCAGACACCGTGGTCACTTCCGGCGGTGTGTCCACCATCGTGCGCGACAGCTCGCTCAGCACCACGCAGCTCACGCTCGACCGCCTGCGCAACATCAAGCCATCGAGCATCGGAATCGACAACCCCTCGCTCAACTTTCGTGCTGAAAACGGCGACACCAACATCCTGGCCAACCCGCGCATCCGCGTGAAGAACCGCGAGAAGGCCCGCATCATGATCGGCGACCGCGTGCCGGTGATCACCACCACCGCCACCGCCAACGTGGGCACGTCCGAGTCGGTGAGCTACCTCGACGTGGGCCTGAAGCTCGAGGTCGAGCCGAATGTGTTTCTCGACAACGAGGTGGGCGTCAAGGTCAACCTCGAGGTGAGCAACATCGTGCGCGAGGTGCGCAGCCGCTCGGGCTCGTTGACGTACCAGATCGGCACCCGCCTGGCCACCACCGCCCTGCGCCTGAAAGATGGCGAGACCCAGGCCCTGGCGGGATTGATCAGCGACGAAGACCGGCGCGGCACGGCCGGTGTGCCCGGCATGGTCGACCTGCCGGTGCTCGGGCGCTTGTTGTCCAGCGAGCGCAACGACCGCAGCAAGACCGAGATCGTGCTGCTGATCACGCCGCGTGTGGTGCGCAACCTGGCCCACCTGTCGCCTGACCGCAATGAGCATGCGGGCGGCACCGAGTCGCTGGTCGGCTCGGCTAAGCTGCGCTTGCAGGGCGCGGGCAAGATGGCCATGCCACCGGCCGGTGGCGCGACACGCCGGCCACAAAGTGCAGCCCCAACGGATGCGGAGCCCGCTGCGCCCGAGCCCGAACCCACACCCGACTCGGCACCGGCGCGCCCGCCCGCGCCGGCCGGCCGCGCGGTCACCGAGTGAGCGAGCCGATGCACGCGTGGGTGCCCCACCGCCGATCGACCGGCTTCACCCTGGTCGAGCTGCTGATCACCGTGGCGATCCTGTCCATGCTGGCGGGCGGTGCGATGACCTTCGCCGACCTCGCCGTGAAGCGCAGCCAGGAGCAGGAGCTGCGCTCCGCGCTGCGCCAGATCCGCGAGGCGATCGACGCCTACAAGGTGGCGGCCGACGCCAACCAGATCCGCAAAGCCGCCGACGAGTCGGGCTACCCGCCGACCTTGTCTGCCCTGACCGAGGGTGTGCCCGAGCTGAACAGCGTGACGGGCAAGAAGCTGTATTTCCTGCGCCGTTTGCCGCGCGACCCGATGGCCGACCCGGCCCTGCCGGCCGAAGCCACCTGGGGCTTGCGCAGCCACGAGAGCGAACCCGCCAACCCGCAGGCCGGGCGCGATGTGTTCGACGTGTACTCGCAGTCACCGCGGCTCAGCCTGGGTGGCCGCCCCTACCGGGAGTGGTGACCGTGACGACGCGCGCGCGCGGTTTCACGCTGATGGAGCTGATGGTGGTGATGGCCATCATCGCGAGCCTGATGACGCTGGCGCTGCCGCGCTACTTCAACAGCGTCGAGCGCAGCCGCGAGGCGGTGCTGCGGCAGGACCTCAGCATCATGCGCGACGCCATCGACAAGTTTTTTGCAGACCGGGGTCGCTACCCGAACACGCTGGACGAATTGGCCGAGCGGCGCTACCTGCGCCGTGTGCCGGTCGACCCGGTGACCGAGAGCGCCAGCACCTGGGTCGTCGTGGCGCCACCTGAGGGTGAGGCGCGCGAGGGGGTGTATGACGTGCGCAGCGGCGCCCCGGGTCAAAGCCTCGATGGAGAAGCTTATGAAAGTTGGTGAATTTGTGAAACCGATCGACAAACTGTCACCGTCGATGCCTAACCTGCGAGTCGCTTGTCATGTTCTGGGCGACGGCGTTCTTCGTCGCGCCGGCATGCAGGCCTTCCACCAGGGTCATGCAACGTGAGTCACCTCCCCGTGCTCGAAGAGATCGACCGTGTGCGCTTCTCCGATGCGGTCGAGGCGTCGTGCCGCGTCTCCAGCCGCCAGCAATTTTTTGTCTGGAGCCAGAGTTCGCTGCAAGCGCTCATTCCGCACGAGATTCTGATCTGCGGCATTGAAGATGGTTCCCGCCAGGGCATGGCGATGCATCGTTTCAGCGCCAGCCGCTACTTCCGCCAGGAGCAGTTCGACGTGGTGGCCGACCCGCTGAACGGCATGATGCCGCGCCTGCTGGCGGTGGCCGCGAGCAACCGCTCCAACGTCATCTTCTGCCCCTACTCGAGCGGCAAGGTGGTCGACGACAAGCTGCTCGCACTGGTGGCTGAAAACGAGTTGAAGAACCTGGCCGCGCAGCTGGTCATGGGCACGCGCGGCAAGTTCGAGGCGTTCTACGTGTTCTCGCGCGTGTCGGTCGAGCTTGACAGCCGGCTTGGCTACATGATCGAGCTGCTGGTGCCGCATTTGCACAATGCCTTCTTGCGCGTGCTTGCCACCGAGCGCGAGATGGCCGGCACCAACACCCAGCGGTCGGGGCGTATCGTCACCCCGCGTCAAGAAGAAATCTTGAAGCTGATCAAAAACGGCAAGACCAACTCCGAAATTGCCGAAGTGCTGAGCTGCAGCCCCTGGACCATCAAGAACCACATCCAGGCGATTTTGCGCAAGCTCGACTCCAACACCCGCACGCACGCCATCGCGAGAGCGATGAGCCTGGGCATCCTGAGCCCGGACTGAGCAGCCGTTGCCCTTTAAACCCGACGCGAGCCCGTGTCGTGCACGAGTTCGCCATCTTCCTTGGTGAAGGGTGACGGCAAGCGCGTCGGCAGGATCTCCAGTACTTCTTCAGATGGACGGCACAGCTTGGTACCCCGCGGCGTTTCGACAATCGGGCGGTTGATCAGGATGGGGTGCGCGAGCATGAAGTCGAGCAGTTCGTCATCAGACCAGCTCGGGTCGTCGAGTTTCAGCTCGGCGAAGGGCGTGCCCTTTTCCCGCAGCAGGGTCCGCACCCCCATCCCCATGGCCACAAGCAGCTCGCGAAGGCGTTGCTTCGAGGGGGGGGTTGTCAAGTATTCAATGACTTGAGGCTCGGCCCCGCTGTGGCGTATCAGGGCCAGCGTGTTGCGCGACGTGCCGCAGGCAGGGTTGTGAAAAATGGTGATTTCGGGCATGGTGGTTCGGGCAGGAGGGCTCGGTTCACTTGCCGGCGGTGGAAACTTTCGCGGGCTCTTGCCGTGAACCGTCGCTCGCACGCAGGCCCGCCCTACTGAGCGCGCGGTGAACGGCGACTCCGATCACGGCTCCGATGAGTTGGGCGGTGACAAAACCCGGTACGCTGGCCGGCGCGATGCCCGCAAAACTGTCGCTGAACATGCGCCCGAAGGCGGCCGCCGGGTTTGCAAATGAGGTCGATGCCGTAAACCAATATGCCGCGCCGATGTAGCTGGCAACCATGGCTGCTGCTCGCCCTGAGGGTGCGCGCAAGATGACCAGCAGCAGGCCGGCCGTGGCCACGGCTTCGGCGATCCATTGGCCCGTGCCGCCGCGCAGCTTGGTCGACCACTGAAGGATGTTCATGTCAAACATCGCATGTGCCAGCCATGCGCCGAGCATGGCACCCAGCAGTTGGGCGATCACGTAAGGCGCGAGTAGCGTGCGTGGCAGTTCGCCGCGAGCGGCCATGACCAAAGACACGGCGGGGTTGAAGTGAGCGCCGCTGACCGGGCCGAGCGTCTCGATCAGGACGTAGAGGCCGCCCACTGTGGCCAGGGTGTTGGCCAGAAGCGCGATGCCGACATTGCCCCCCGACAAGCGCTCGGCCATGACACCCGAGCCGATGACGATGGCG
>NZ_JANOCG010000582.1:0-2234 GCF_031412075.1 Rhizobacter sp. | reverse complement strand
GGGCGCTGTAGAAGGTTCTCTTGTAAGGGCGGTCTTCGAACATCGCTAGGGGGTGGTCCACGGGGCGCTGTCCTCCATGAGTGACAGATTGCTGGCAATGCCTCTGCGTCGGGTGTGTCAGAAACCCATCGAGCGGGCGCTGGGCGAAGCGGATTCGACGGCTACGCGCGGCGTGCAAAGGGGTTCAAGCAACGCGTGGATTCTCACTCAAGAAGATGACAGCTCCAGACCCGCAAGTGTGGGGGGAGCCTGTGTTCTAGGGGCCTTGCCTGAGGGCATGCGTCACGTTTTTTGCGGGCCATCCGTTCACCCCGGAGCGTGTGGGTTTGCCACGTCCTGATCAAACGGTGTGCAAATCGTGCCGCCTACAATTCCAAGATGGCCAACGCATTCAATCCAGGTATCACCGCCGCGCTCGGCTCCGCCGCCATGGAGCGCATCACCTTGTTGCTCAACCACGTGATCGCAGCCGAACCGGTGGCCACCGAACGTTTGCGCCCGCACAGTGGCCGCAGCGTCCAGCTGCAATGGACGGCCTGGCCGGGTCTTTTACCTGCACCTCCGGTGGTGGCGTTCACCATCACGCCAGCAGGGCTGCTTGAATGGTGTGGCGAACAGGCGCCGGCCCAGCCCGACCTGCGGGTGACGATCGATGCGTCGAATCCCTTGCGTCTGGTGGGGCAATGGCTGTCGGGTGAGCGTCCGAAGGTGGGCATCGAGGGTGATTCGGCACTGGCCACCGACGTCAGCTGGCTGATCGACAACCTGCGCTGGGACATCGAAGACGACGTCGCCCGCATCATCGGGCAAGCGCCGGCGCACGAGCTGGGCCGTGCGGCCTCGGCCATCGGCGCGGGCCTGCGCGAAGCGGTGCGTGCCTTGCAAGGGCTGATGGCACGCGGCCCGCAATGAGGCACATCGCCCGGCTGCTCGTCATTGTTCTAACCGTCCTGCGCTTCGGCCTGGACGAGCTGGCACTGTCGGGCTTTCGGCAACGCTGGGTGCGCCTGCTGGTGCGGGTGATGACGCTTGGGCGCAAGCTCGACGCGCCTCCCGGCCAGCGCCTGCGTGAGGCCCTGGAACGGCTGGGCCCGATCTTCGTCAAGTTTGGCCAGGTGCTGTCAACGCGGCGCGATCTGCTGCCGCCCGAGGTGGCCGACGAGTTGGCCAAGCTGCAAGACAGCGTGCCGCCATTTCCCGCAGCCGAGGCGCGTGCGCTGGTGGAGCGTGCCTATGGCCGGTCCATCGAGGCGGTGTTCGCGAGCTTCGAGGCTGAGCCGGTGGCCAGTGCGTCGATCGCGCAAGTGCACTTCGCGGTGCTCAAAGACGGCCGCGAAGTGGCCGTCAAGGTGCTGCGCCCCGGCATGTTGGCGGTGATCGACGACGACCTGTCGCTCTTGCGCACGCTGGCGCTCTGGGTCGAGCGCCTGTCGGCCGATGGCAAGCGCCTGAAGCCGCGCGAGGTGGTGGCCGAGTTCGACAACTACCTGCACGACGAACTCGATCTGGTGCGCGAAGCGGCCAACGCCGCCCAGCTGCGGCGCAACATGAGCGGCCTGAACCTGATCATGGTGCCCGAGATGGTCTGGGACCTGTGCACCCAGAGCGTGATCGTGATGGAGCGCATGAAGGGTGTTCCCATCAGCCAGACGCAGCGCTTGCGCGATGCGGGCGTCGACATCCCGAAGTTGGCACGCGACGGCGTGACCATCTTTTTCACCCAGGTGTTTCGTGACGGTTTCTTTCACGCCGACATGCACCCCGGCAACATCCAGGTGAGCCTGGCGCCAGCCACCTTCGGGCGTTACATCGCGCTCGACTTTGGCATCGTGGGCACGCTCACCGAGTTCGACAAGGAATATCTCGCGCAGAACTTCATCGCGTTCTTCCGCCGCGACTACAAGCGGGTGGCCGAGTTGCATGTGGAATCGGGCTGGGTGCCGCCGAACACCCGCATTGACGAGCTGGAAGGGGCCATCCGCGCCGTCTGCGAGCCGCACTTCGACCGCCCGCTGAAAGACATCTCGCTGGGCCAGGTGCTGCTGCGCCTGTTCCAGATCTCGCGCCGCTTCAACGTCGAGATCCAGCCGCAGCTGGTGCTGTTGCAGAAGACGCTGCTCAACGTCGAGGGCCTGGGCCGCCAGCTCGACCCCGAGCTCGACCTGTGGAACACCGCCAAGCCGTTTCTTGAACGCTGGATGAATGACCAGGCCGCGCCAACCCACCTGCTCATT
>NZ_JANOCG010000581.1:0-4515 GCF_031412075.1 Rhizobacter sp. | reverse complement strand
CACGCGCGACGCAGCGGCGGCGCAGTCGGTGGTGCAAGCCATCCAGGCTGCGGGGGGCCAGGCGCTCGCGGTGCAGGCCGATGTGGCCGACGAGGCCCAGGTGCTGGCCATGTTCGCGCGCATCGATGCCGAGTTGCCGCGTCTGGCGGGCCTGGTCAACAACGCCGGCGTGATCGACCTCGGTGCGCGGGTCGACGAGATGAGCGTCGAGCGACTGCAGCGCATGTTGGGCGTCAACCTCATCGGCAGTTTCGTCTGCGCACGCGAGGCGCTGCGCCGCATGTCCACCCGCCATGGCGGATTGGGCGGCGCCATCGTCAATCTGTCGTCGGCGGCAGCGCGCATCGGCGCGGCGGGCATGTATGTGGACTACGCGGCCTCCAAGGGCGCGATCGACACCTTCACGCTGGGCCTGGCGAGGGAGGTCGCGGCTGAAGGGGTGCGGGTCAACGCGGTGCGCCCCGGCATCATCGACACCGACATCCATGCCGCAGGTGGCTTGCCCGACCGTGCCCACCAGTCGGCCTCGCTGATCCCGATGCAGCGCCCCGGCACCGCCGACGAGGTGGCGCAGGCCATCGTGTGGCTGCTGTCCGACGCCGCCAGCTACACCACCGGCGCGACCATCGACGTGACTGGCGGGCGCTGAACGAAGCTTCAGCGCCGCTCGACCACCACCGGCACCAGCCTCAGCGCATCGCGGATCCGCCCAGCGGCGTCTTGCGCTTCGCCGCGCGTCGGGTAAGGCCCGGCCTGCAGCCGAAACAGCTGCGGCTCGCTGAAGATGGCGAGCAGTGGCGATAGCCAATCCAGCTCCTCAACCACCCGGCGCTGGAATTGCTCGGCACCGTCGCGCTGCCGAAACGCGCCCAGTTGCACCCAGAAGCCCTGTGCTGATGCAGTCGTGGCCGGCAGCGGCGCGGCGCTCGGCTCGGTGCTGGCCGTGACTTCGATCGCAGGTGCCACCGTCTGCGGCGGGGCGCCGGCCTTGCCATCGCGTCGCCACTCGCCACTGCGGATCTGCTCGTGCGTGATGCGCTCCACCTCCACCGGTGCCACGCCGTTGAGCACACCGAGCTTCATCGCGGCGGTGTAGCTCAGGTCGATCACGCGCCCGGCGTGAAACGGCCCGCGGTCGTTAACGCGCACGATGATCTCGCGCCCGTTGGCCGGGTTGCGCACGCGCGCATAGCTCGGCAGCGGCATGGTCTTGTGCGCCGCCGTCATCGCATACATGTTGTAGACCTCACCGCTGGCGGTGCGCCGGCCGTGGAATTTCTTGCCGTACCACGAGGCCTGGCCCTTCTCGGCCAGCGGCTTGTCGCCCGTGAGCGGCGTGTAGCTGCGCCCGGCCAGGGCGTACGGCTTGTTGGGGCCACCCTCGCGGATGGGCTCGACCTGCGGCTGCGCGTCGGGCACCTTGTCGAGGTTGGGGGGAGGTTTGGCCTCGGGGCCGTCGCGCGGGGTGGTGGAGCAGGCCGCCAGCACCGCCAGCATCGACACGGCCATCAGGCGTTGCAGGGGCCGCATCACCTGGCCCACGTCAGCCACTCGCTCAGTGCGCGCGACACCGCCTCGGGCTGCTCCATCGTGCTCATGTGGCCGCAGGTTTCGACGATCACGAGGCGCGAGCCCGCGATGCGTTGTTGCATGAACTCGTGACGCGCGGGCGGGCTCCAGGCGTCGTCGCGGCCGCACAGCAGCAGGGTGGGGCAGGGGATGTGGCCGAGCAGGTCGCCACAGTCGGGGCGCGTCAGCAGCGCGTTGATCTGCGCCGCAAAGATGTCGGGTGTCTTGCGCTCGAACATGTCGAGCACGGCTTCGAACAAGGGTGTGTCGTGCCGGCTCGGGTGCACCATGCCGAGAGCCCACTCGCGCGCCATCGTGCGCATGCCGTCGCGCCTTGCGGTGGCGAGCAGGCTCATGCGGCCGGCGCGTTCGGTCTCACCCGCCTCGCCTTCGGCCAGCGGGTGGTACGAGGTGTCGAGCAAGGCCAGACGTTCGATGCGCTGCGGTGCCTGGCGCAACATCTCGAAGGCCACTCGCCCGCCCATCGAATGGCCGGCCACTGACAGCGGCCCGGCGGGCGCGGTGGCCAGCACGTGTTCGGCCATGGCTTGCAGCGAGTCGAGCGTGCCGTAGTCGGCCACGTGGCAGGGGCCGATCGCATCGATTTGCGCTTGCCACACTTCGCGGTCGCACAGCAGGCCGGGCAGGAGCACAGGGTGCGCGGCCATCAGAACTCTTCGGTGTCGACACCGGCTTGTGCGGCAGCGTCGTAACGCGCGCCAGTCACGGTGTGGCGGTTGATGAGGGCGTCGAGCCGCTGCATCGTGGCCGCATCGAGCGTCACGTTCACCGCGCCCAGGTCGTCTTGCAAGTGGGCGATGCTGCGTGTGCCGGGGATGGGGATGATGTGTTCGGCCCTCGCCAGCAACCAGGCCAGCGCCAGCTGCGACAGCGTGCAGCGCTGTTCGTCGGCGATCGTGTTCAAGCCGTCGAGCAGCTTCAGGTTGGCGGCGTAGTGGTCGGGCTGGAAGCGCGGCATGCCCCGGCGCAGGTCGTGCGCGCCGAGCGTGGCCAGGTCACGCAGCTCGCCGCACAAGAAGCCGCGCCCGAGCGGGCTGAAGGCCACGAAGGCGGTGCCCAGCTCGCGGCAGGCCTCGAGCACGGCGATCTCGGGGTTGCGTGTCCACAGCGAGTATTCGGTTTGCAAGGCGGTGATGGGGTGCACCGCGTGCGCGCGGCGCAAGGTGGCCGCTGACACTTCCGACAAGCCGATGGTCAGCACCTTGCCCTCGCGCACCAGCTCGCTCATGGCGCCGACGCTGTCTTCGATGGGCACACGCTTGTCCCAACGGTGCAGGTAGAAGAGGTCGATGACGTCAGTGCGCAGGCGTTTCAGGCTTTGTTCGCAGCTCGCCTTGAGCGACGCGGGGCGGCCGTCGAGCACACGCTTGCCTTCAGCGTTGCCGTGCAGGCCGCCTTTGCTGGCGAGCGTGAACTTCGAGCGGTGGGGGCTGAGCACCTGGCCAACGAGTTCTTCGTTCAAACCGAAGCCATAAAGCGCGGCGGTGTCGAAAAGGGTGACACCACTGTCCAGCGCGTTCAGCAGCAGCGCCTCCGCCGCCTCGCGCGAAGGCGGCGTGCCGTAGGCGTGGCTGAGGTTCATGCACCCGAGGCCGATGGCGGAAACCTGGAACGGGCCGAGGGTACGTTGTTGCATGGTGAGGAGCGGTCAGGCGTTGAGTTGTTGCTCCAGTTTATGCAATGCGCGGTAGCAGGGCAGCACGCTGGCCACACTGGCGTTGGGCTCGCGCTTCTCGCGGATGGCGGCAAAGAACTCACGGTCTTGCAGCTCGATGCCGTTCATCGACACATCCACCTGGCTCACGTCGAGCTTCTCGTCCTTGCCGTTGAACAGATCGTCGTAGCGCGCGATGTAGGTGGCGGTGTCGCCGATGTAGCGGAAGAAGGTGCCCAGTGGCCCGTCGTTGTTGAAGCTCAGGCTCAAGGTGCAGATCGCGCCGGTGCTGCTCTTCAACTGGATGCTCATGTCCATCGCAATGCCCAGCGTCGGGTGGATGGGGCCTTGCACCGCGTTCGCCTGAATGATCTCGCCGCCCGTCTGGTACGCAAACAGGTCGACCGTGTGCGCCGCGTGGTGCCACAACAGGTGGTCCGTCCACGAGCGTGCCTGGCCGAGCGCATTCATGTTGGTGCGGCGAAAAAAATACGTCTGCACATCCATCTGCTGGATGTTGAACTCCTTCGCGACGATCTTCTTGTGCACGAGCTGGTGGCTGGGGTTGAAGCGGCGGGTGTGGCCGCACATCGCGACCAGGCCGGTCAGCTTCTGCAACGCCACCACGGCTTCAGCGCCCTTCAAGCTGTCGGCCAGCGGGATCTCGACCTGCACGTGCTTGCCGGCCTTCATGCAGGCGATCGACTGGTCGGCGTGCATCTGCGTCGGCGTGCACAGGATCACTGCGTCGACCTCCTTGATGGCCAGGCTGTCGGCGAGGTCGGTCGTCACGTGCTGGATGCCGTACTTGTCGGCCACCTCCTGGGTCTTCGCGAGGTCGCGGCTGATCAGCGACACGACCTCCACACCGTCGATCAGTTGGATGGCATCGAGGTGCTTGATGCCGAACGCGCCCGCGCCGGCCAACGCCACTTTGATCGTCATGCCTGGTTCTCCAGAATCAGATGGCCCACCGCCGTGTTCGACGCAGGCACGTGATAGAAGCGATGTGCCACCTTGGGTGGTTTCGCGCTCATGGCGCCACGCGCGATCAACCACATCACGAGCTCGATGCCCTCGGAGCCGGCTTCGCGCACGTAGTCGATGTGCGGTACTTTTGCGAGGCCCTCGGGGTCGGCGATCAGGCGGTCGAGGAAGTTGTTGTCGAACACCTTGTTGATCAAACCGGCTCGTGGCCCCAGCATCTCGGCCAGCCGCTCTTGCTCGGGGATGCGGTAGACGTTCGAGACATGCCAAAGCTTGCTTGCCTG
>NZ_JANOCG010000580.1:0-8869 GCF_031412075.1 Rhizobacter sp. | reverse complement strand
GTGAACTTGCGGCCGATCAGGCGCTTCACCGCGTACAGCGTGTTGCGCGGGTTGGTCACGGCCTGGCGCTTGGCCGAGGCGCCGACGAGGATCTCGCCGTCTTCCTGGTAGGCCACGATGGACGGCGTGGTGCGCGCACCTTCGCTGTTTTCAATCACCCGCGTGGTGTTGCCTTCCATGATGGAAACGCACGAGTTGGTGGTACCGAGGTCGATGCCGATGATCTTTGCCATGTGAGTGCTCCTGAGACTGAAAGATTGGATGTGTTCGAGTTGTGGATAAGTGCGGGCTTTTCAAGGGCCGGCGCTTGTGGACACGCTCTTGCGTTCTGGTTACTTCGGCGCCGCCACGGTAATCAGGGCCGGGCGCAGCACCCGGTCGGCGATGAGATAGCCCTTTTGAAGCACGGCGACCACGGTGTTGGCCTCTTGCTCGGCCGGCACGACGCTGATGGCCTGGTGCTGGTGCGGGTCGAACTTGGTGCCGGCCGGGGGGCTGATCTCCAGCACCTTGTTGCGCTCCAGCGCCTGTGACAACTGCCGCAGCGTGGCGTGCACGCCTTCGAGCAGCTGCTCGGGGGTGGCGGCCTGGATGGCGATGGCGGCCTCGAGGCTGTCTTTCACCGGCAGCAGGCTGTCGGCAAAGCTCTCAACGGCGAACTTGCGCGCCTTGACCACCTCTTCTTCGGCGCGGCGGCGGATGTTTTCCGTCTCGGCCTTGGCGCGCAGGTAGGCGTCAGACATCTCGGCCAGGCGCGACTCCAGCGAGGGCTGTTCGGCAGCCACTGCGGCGGTGTTGTCGACGGGTTCTGCCGTGACGGGCTCGTTGGCGCTGGGGTTCTGGGTGTTGTTTTCTGTGTTCTGCATGGGTCGAATACCTATCGAAGGCCGGCATTTGGGTGCGCCGCCGGGGATTTCAAGGGCCGATTTGCGGGAGATTTCAGTCGGGGTCGACCGAGGCGCTCCAGCGATCCCAGTCGGCCAGCTGGCGGCGGTCGCGCTTGGTGGGGCGGCCTTGTTCGATGGCCAGGGCGGGCTCGGGCGTCTCGCGTCTCTGGCGGGCGGCTTCTTCGCGCCGGGCCACGCTCTCGGGTGTCTCTTCGTACAGCGCCTGGGCCACCGGGGCCGGGCCGCGCATGTGGCTGAGCGCGCGCACCTGGATGGCGCGCAACACCGGGCCCTGGCGGATCTCGACCATGTCGCCCGGTTTCAAGTCACGCGACGGCTTGGCGACCTGGCCGTTGACCTGGATGCGGCCCTTGTCGATCTCTTGCGTGGCGAGGCTGCGCGTCTTGAAAAAGCGGGCGGCCCAAAGCCACTTGTCGAGCCGCACGGCGGAAGAGGGCGTGCTCATCAGGGGCGGGTGGCGGGCTCGGGTGTGCGCGTTTCCCAGCCCTGCAGGTGCTGCAGGGCCAGCGAGCTCAGCGCGGCCATCCACTCATGCTGGTCGTTCAGGCAAGGCACATAGTTGAACTCGGCGCCGCCGGCTTTCAGATACGCTTCGCGCGCTTCCTGGTTGATCTCTTCCAGGGTTTCGAGGTTGTCGGCCACGAAGCCGGGGCAGATCACGTCGATCTTCTTGACGCCTTCCTGGGCGAGCTTGACGAGTGTGGGCTCGGTGTAGGGCTGCAACCATTCGGCACGGCCGAGGCGGCTTTGGAAGGTGACCACCAGGTTCTCTGGTTTCACATCGGCGCGCAAGGCGACCAGGCGGGCGGTCTCCATGCATTCATCGAAATAAGGGTCGCCGAGCGCCTGGGTGCGTTTGGGCATGCCGTGAAAGCTCATCAGCAGCTTGTCGCCGCGGCCGTGGGTCATCCAGTGGTCCATCAGCCGCTTGGCGAGCGCGTCGATGTAGCGCGGGTCGTCGTGGAAGCGGTTGATGAAGCGCAGCTCGGGCAGGCTGCGCACGCGCTTGCCCCATTTGTAGACGGCATCGCTCACGCTGCCGGTGGTGGCCGCGCAGTACTGCGGGTACATGGGCAGCACCAGGATCCGCTGTGCACCGCCGGCCTTGAGCTCGTCGAGCACCGAGGCAACCGACGGCGCGCCGTAGCGCATGGCAAAACGCACCGTGACGCGGTGGCCGCGCTGGCCCAGGTAGCCGGCGAGCAGCTTGGCCTGCTTGTCGGTCCAGGAGGTGAGCGGCGAACCTTCTGGCGTCCAGACGCTGGCATAGCGTTTGGCCGATTGGGCCGGGCGGGTGCGCAAGATGATGCCGTGCAGGATGAAGCACCAGATCCAGCGCGGGATTTCGACCACCCGCGGGTCGTGCAGGAACTCGCTCAGGTAGCGACGCACGGCCGAAGCGGTGGGCGCGTCAGGCGTTCCGAGGTTGCAGACCAGGATGGCAGTGGTGGGGGCTGACCCGGAGGCGGGGGCGGGTTCGCGGGCATACGGCATGTGGGGAGCCAGGGTGAAACCAGGGTAATAGCGGCGGCGGACAGTCCGCGATTATCGGCCCCGCCGCATGCACTCCTCGATGTCGGCCAGCACGGAGCTGACGTTGATCGGTTTTGTCCAGTAGCCGATGAAGCCCGCTTCGTAGGCGCGTTTCATGTCGTCGGGCATGGCGTCGGCCGAACACATGTAGGCGGGCACGTTGTCGAGGCCAGGCAGCGTGCGCAGCATGCGCAGCACCTCGAAGCCCGAGACGCCCGGCAGGTGGGCGTCGAGCACCAGCACCTCGGGCTGCCAGTCTTGCGCCAGTGAGAGCGCCTGGTCGCCGTCTTCGGCCACACGCAGCTCGATCCGGCTGCTGTGCATGCGCATGGCTTCTTCGAACAAGATGGCGTTGAGGCGGTTGTCTTCGACGTAGAGCATGCGCAGGCCGTTGCTCGGAGCAGCGTCTGCAACTGTTGCCGTTGTCGCGGGCGCGCTCGCTACGGCTTCGGACGGCGCATCGACCGCCTGCAACTGAATGCGCACACAGGTGCCGCGGCCCGCTTCGCTGCTCACCTCCAGGCGCCCACCGATGGCCTGGATCAGGCTGCGAGAAATGATCAGCCCGAGGCCGGTGCCTTCGATGGCCGAGGTCTCGCGGCCGAGCCGCTCGAAGGGCTGGAACAGGCGGCTCATCTGCTCGGCGCTCATGCCGGTGCCGTTGTCTTCGACGCACAAGGTCAAGCGGCCCGGAGTGGGGTGTTCAAGCCGCCACTGCACACCTCCGCCCACGCGGTTGTACTTGACGGCGTTGGAGCCGACGTTGAGAAGCACCTGGCGCAGGCGCTGCACGTCGGCGTGCACCCAGGCACCCGCGGCCACCTCGTTGTGCAGCGTCACTTGCCTGGCCTGAGCGGTTGGCCACAGCAGCTCGATGGCACGCAGCACCACGTCGTGCAGGTCGACCGCGCCGAGGTCGAGAGCGAGGGCACCGTCTTCGATCTTTTGCAGGTCGAGCACGTCGTCGATGAGCGCGAGCAGATGTTCGCCCGCGCCGAGCACGTGGCCGGCGTATTCGCGCACCGTGCCGGCTTCGAGCGTGCCGGTGTTCATGCCCAGCAGCTGCGAGAAGCCGATCACCGCGTTGAGCGGCGTGCGCATCTCGTGGCTCATGCGCGACAGGAATTCACTCTTCGCCTGGTTGGCCAGCTCCGCCGCCTGCTTGTCGCGCAGCATCTGCTCGTCTTGCTTGCGGCGGGTGATGTCGGACTGCGTGCCGACAACACGATCGGCCCGGCCATCGGCACCGCGCCGCACGATCTTGCCGCGGTCGCGTATCCAGATGTCGTGGCCGAGGCGGTGCCGCACGCGGTACTCGAGGTCGTAGTAGGGCAGCTCACCGCGATGGTGGCTGCGGACGGCGTCCATCACGCGCGGCATGTCGTCGGGGTGCACACGCGATCGCCATTCGTCGGGTGTGTCGCCGATCTCGTGGTCGGCGTAGCCGCGCATCTCTTTCCAGCGTGTCGAGTAGTAGAACTTGTCGGTGCGTCCGTCCCAGTCCCACAGGCCATCGCCGGAGCCTTCGAGGGCGAACTTCCAGCGCTCTTCGGCCATGGCCAGGGCCTGCTCGGCGGCGCGCTGCTGGGTGATGTCACGAAAGGTCAGCACCACCGAGAAGGTGCTGCCCTCGGGGCGCAGCTGCAAGGGGTGCCCGTTGAGCGAGATCCAGCGAGTCTGCCCGTCGGGGCGGCGCAAGGCGAATGTCTGGCCGATCAGAGGCTGGTCCTGGCTGACAACACGTTTCACCGGGTGGTCGTCAGCGCCCAGGGGCGACTGGTCGGGTCCGAGCAGCGCGAATGGCCAGGCCTCGCCGAGGCCCACCACGTCGGCCTGGTTCACGCCGAGGATGTCGCAACCCGCGGGGTTGATGGCAATGATGTCCAGTGCGGGCGTGACCACCAGCAGGCCGTCGCTGATGGCCGCCGCCACCGAGCGGTAGAGCTCTTCGCTCAGGCGCAGCTTGTCGGCGGCTCGGCTTTGTTCGGTGACGTCGCGCTGCACGCCGATGTAGTGGGTGAGCCGGCCCGAGGCATCACGCACCGGCGCTACGTGCAAGGCATTGCTGAACACCGTGCCGTCTTTTCGCACGTTGGTGAGGGTGACCGTGGCGGCACGCCCTTCGCGCAAGGCGTCACGCAGCTGCGCACGACCGGGTTGCTCGGTGAACGGGCCCAGCAGGAAGCGGCAGTTGGTGCCCAGCGCTTCGCTGCGGCTGTAGCCCGTGAGGCGCTCGAAGGCCGGGTTGACGTAGATCAGCGGCATGTCGGGCTGGGTGGCGTCGGACACGCTCATGGGCAGCGAGGCTTCGGCTTCGAGCGCGCGCTGCATGATGAGCACGTCGCGCTCGAGGTGGCGCAGCTCGGTCAGGTCACGCGTGACGTATAACACCTGATCGTGCGGCATCGGCGAGATGCGGGCCTCGAAGGTACGTGCCACGCCGTCTTGCGTGGTGAGCTCGTAGTCGATGCGTTGCACCTCGCCGGTGGCCAAGGCGCGCTTGATGGCGGGCACGGCGAGATCGGCCACCGTTTGGGGCACACCGGCTCCGAAGGGCTTGCCGCGCACGCTCTCCCACGAGTGCACCATCATCGGGTGGGTCTCCGAGCTGCACTTGAGGTAGTTGCCGTCGGCGTCGAAGACGAACCACAGGTCGGGCACCGCTTCGAGCACGGCGCTCAGCTGGGCTTGCGACTCGCGCAGCTGCTGCTCCTGTTGAGCCAGGGTCAGCTCGGCCTGCTTGCGGTCGGTGATGTCGACCGACAGGTGGATGGCGCTGCCATCGGCGAGAAGCTGGTCGCTGACGATGATCCAGCGGTCTTTCCAACGCATCTCGTGATGCTCGCCGTTCTCTGAGGCAAGCCCCAGGCGCCAGCGTACAAAGTCTTCACGGTCTGCCGCGTCGGGGTAGTCGCCGGCGATCACCATGCGTTCCACGATCTGCGGCCAACTCGCGCCGTCGGTCATGTAGGGGCCGACGCGGTGTCGCCAGACGGCGTTGGCCATCACCACCTGGCCGCTCGGGTCGGTGATCATCACGCCGGCAGTCAGGCTGTCGAGCGCGTCGTTGAGCAAGCGCTCGGCCTTGCGCGCCGCCCGCTGGGCTTGCATGCGCTCGGTGATGTTGCGGGTAGTGCCGCGGTAGCCGCGGAAGACGCCATCGTTGCCGAACACCGGCACGCCGCTGATGCTCACGGTGATGGTGCCTTTGGGCGTGGCGCGCTCGGCGATCACGTCACGAAATGGCGCACGCTGGGCACGTGCTTCGTGGTAACGCTGCCAGGACTGGGTGGGGTCGTCTTCATGGGGCAGGTTGATCTGTGCCAGCGTGCGCCCGATGATCTGGTCTGGTGTTTTGCCGGTGTGCAGCTCGACTCCCGACGACACCCAGGTTGCGCAACCTTCGGCGTCGCTCTCCCACAACCAGTCGCTGCTGGACAAGCTGGCGACCCGCACCCGCTCGGTGTGCATGCGCGAGCGCCACTCGTTCAGCTGGGTGTCGATCAGGGAGCTGGCAAGTTGAGCCAGGTCACGCAAATTGGCCCGGTCGTCTTTGCTGAAGGTGTGCGCCGCGTGATGAGCGGCGCACAGCTGACCCACGACGCTCTCGTTGACGATGATGTGTGCAGCCGCGCGGTGGGTGTCGGTCACCGGCTCGGGGGTGCGGTGTTCGAGCAACTCGCCCATCAGGGCTGTGGCCGAAGCGGGCAGACCGCTTGGCGCCAGCCCGGCTGCGGCTTTGACCCACACGTCGCCCAGGTGATCCTGCAGGGCCAGCCATGCAACCGGGCAGGCCAGCTGCCGCGAGACCAGGCGCACCACAGTGTCGAACTGCGGCTCCGGGGCCGCGCCGAGCTTGCGCAGCTCGCGCAGCATGCGCCGGTGTTCGGCGTCGTCAGGCTCAGGTGTCATGGGGGCCCCACAGCATGCAAAAGACTGTAGCGGAGAATGCCCGCTGCAGTACTCCCGTACACCCCCAACTGCGACAACTCATGCACACACTTCCGAGGGCGTTGACGCTCGATCTGGACGACACGCTCTGGCCGATCTGGCCGACGATTGACCGAGCCGAATCGGTCTTGCATGCGTGGTTGCAAGTTCATGCCCCGGCCACGGCCCAACGCTTCGACCGTGCCGGGCTGCGATCACTGCGCGATGTGGTCGCTGCCGAAAACCCCCACTGGCTGCATGACTTGAGCGCCATCCGCGCCGAGAGCCTGCGCCGTGCGCTGCAGCTGGCGGGCGACAACCCAGCGCTTTCGCAAGCGGCGTTCGAGGTGTTTTTCGAGGCACGACAAGACGTGGTTTTGTACGACGACGCGCTGGCGGCACTGGAGCGCTTGGCGCGGCGTTATCCGCTGATGGCCCTGACCAACGGCAACGCCGACCTTGATCGCATCGGCCTGGCGCCGTTCTTTCGTGGCAGCGTGACGGCGCGTGGTTTGGGCGTGGCCAAACCCGACAGCCGCATCTTTCATCACGCCTGCGCAGAGTTGGGTTTCGAGCCGGCGCAGGTGCTGCACGTTGGCGACGATTTCGAGCTCGACGTGAGCGGGGCGCTCAATGCGGGCCTGCAGGCGGTGTGGTTGCGGCGCGAGTCACATGGCCCGGCCGAGGCGCGCGATGGCGTGCGAGTTTTCAGCGACCTGAGCGCGCTGGCCGACGCACTGCAGGCCTAAGGTGCCACCTGCGGCTGGGTGTCGGCGAACTTCAGAATCTCGAAGCGAACGCAGGGAGACGTTGGGTCGCTGAGTGTGGCACCGAGGCCGATGAGCCCCGAGCCATGCAGCGTGCAGGTGCCACGGCGCAACGAGACAATTTCAGAGTCGTTGGAGAAGCGCACGTAAGTGCCGTTGTAGCTGAGGTCGGTGAGCTGAAACGCACCGCCGTGCCAGTCGATGCGTGCGTGCGAACGCGACACGCGCGAGTCGTCGATGCAGTAGGTGACCTGCGGGCTGCGCCCCAGCACCACCGGCAGGCTGGGGCCGGCGTAAACACGGTTCATGTCGAGCCAGATCAGGCGGATGCCCTCGGGTTCCAGGTTGGGTGACAGCTCGCCGTAGGCGGTGGCGGCGGTGTCGCCGAAGCGGCGGCCTTCGAGCAGGTGCACGTGCACTGGCTCGACGCGGCCGCGCAGCTGCACCTTGTCGAGGCTGCGAAAACGGTCTCGCAGGTCACTGGCCAGGCCAGCCACGACACTGGCCGTGGCCAGCGTTTCGTTGTCGCCCGCGTGGTCCAGCAGGCGGGCGGCCACGTTGACCGCGTCGCCAAAACAGTCGCCCGACATCTCGACGACTTCACCATGGGCCAGACCCACTTGCAGCTTGAGCACGGGCGTGGTGCCCATCGGGCGGGGACTGTTGGCATTGGGCGGCACGATGCGGTCGAGCGAATCGTGCATCTCATCAGCCGCGACCACGGCTTCCGCCGGGTCGGCAAACACCGCCATCAAACCATCGCCCAGCGTCTTGACGACCACGCCGCCCGAAGTGGAGACGATTTGTGCGATTAGCGACACGCTGCGCGTGACCACCGTGGTGGCCTCGGTGTTGCCCAGACTTTCGTACAGCGCCGTACTGCCGCGCAAGTCGGCGAACAAGACCGTCCGCTGAAGAATTTGCGTCATAGCGTGAAGTTTATGGCAACCCACATGAAAAAAGCCCCGGCGATTTAGGCCGGGGCTTGAGGGTTTTTCAGAGGATCAGAGGTTGTCCAAGTAGGTTCTCAGCTTGTCCGAACGGCTCGGGTGCTTGAGCTTGCGGATGGCCTTGGCCTCGATCTGGCGGATGCGCTCGCGCGTCACGTCGAACTGCTTGCCCACTTCTTCCAGCGTGTGGTCGGTGCTCATCTCGATGCCGAAACGCATGCGCAACACCTTGGCTTCGCGCGGGGTCAGCGAGTCGAGGATGTCCTTCACCACGTCGCGCAGGCCGGCTTGCATGGCGGCTTCGATCGGCGCGGTGTTGTTGGTGTCTTCGATGAAGTCGCCCAGGTGCGAATCGTCGTCGTCGCCGATGGGGGTTTCCATCGAGATCGGCTCCTTCGCGATCTTCATGATCTTGCGGATCTTGTCCTCGGGGATCTCCATCTTCTCGGCCAGCGTCGGCGCGTCCGGCTCGAAACCGAACTCTTGCAAGTGCTGACGCGACAGGCGGTTCATCTTGTTGATCGTTTCGATCATGTGAACGGGGATGCGGATGGTGCGCGCCTGGTCGGCAATCGAGCGGGTGATGGCCTGGCGGATCCACCACGTGGCGTAGGTCGAGAATTTGTAGCCGCGACGGTATTCGAACTTGTCAACCGCCTTCATCAGGCCGATGTTGCCTTCTTGGATCAGGTCAAGGAACTGCAGGCCACGGTTGGTGTACTTCTTGGCGATCGAGATCACGAGGCGCAGGTTGGCCTCGATCATCTCTTTCTTGGCGTCG
>NZ_JANOCG010000579.1:0-3861 GCF_031412075.1 Rhizobacter sp. | reverse complement strand
CCAGATCTTGAGCGTGCCCATGAACTCCGACTTCTCGTCGTCGAACTTCTTGTGCGCGTTGTCGGCCGCCTGCTGGTGCTCCATCGGCCGGTCACGCGCGTCTTGCACGCTGAGCGCCGATGCAATCACCAGCACCTCGGCCAGGGCCTGGCGGTCACGCGCTTCCAGGATCATGCGGCCCACACGCGGGTCGAGAGGCAGCTTGGCCAGCTCGCGGCCGATGGGTGTGAGCTCGTTCTGTTCGTCGACCGCGCCCAGCTCGTTGAGCAACTGGTAGCCGTCGGCAATCGCTCGCCGTGGCGGGGGCTCCAGGAAGGGAAAGTCTTCAACCAAACCGAGGCGAAGCGACTTCATGCGCAGAATCACGCCCGCCAATGAGGAGCGCATGATTTCGGGGTCGGTGAACTTGGGCCGCTCCGAAAAATCCTTCTCGTCATAAAGCCGGATGCAGATGCCGTTGCTCACCCGCCCGCAGCGCCCGGCACGCTGGTTGGCCGCGGCCTGGCTCACCGGCTCGATCATCAGCTGCTCGACCTTGTTGCGGTAGCTGTAGCGTTTCACACGCGCGGTGCCCGCATCGATCACGTACTGGATGCCCGGCACGGTGAGCGAGGTTTCGGCCACGTTGGTGGCCAGCACGATGCGGCGCGCGCTGTGCGGCTCGAACACCATGTCTTGCTCTTGCTGGCTGAGCCTGGCAAAGAGCGGCACCACCTCCACACCCGGCGGGTGGTGGCGGCGCAGGTGGTCGGCGGCCTCGCGGATCTCGCGCTCACCGGGCAGGAACACGAGAACATCGCCGGCACCTTCGCGCCACAACTCGTCGACAGCGTCACCGATGGCGTCGTTCAAACCGTACTCTCGGCTCTCTTCAAACGGCCGAAAACGCTGCTCGACCGGAAACATGCGCCCCGACACCTGGATCACCGGCGCAGGCCCGTGGCGCGAGGCAAAGTGCTGCGAGAAACGGTCGGCATCGATGGTGGCCGACGTGACGATGATCTTCAGGTCGGGCCGGCGCGGCAGGATCTGCCGCAAGTAGCCGAGCAGGAAGTCGATGTTCAGGCTGCGCTCGTGGGCCTCGTCGATGATGATCGTGTCGTAGGCTTTGAGCAGCGGGTCGGTCTGCGTCTCAGCCAACAAGATGCCGTCGGTCATCAGCTTGACGCTGGCACCGGCGGAGAGCCGATCCTGGAAGCGCACCTTGAAGCCGACGTGCTCACCCAGCGGCGTGTTCAGCTCCTGCGCAATGCGCTTGGCCACACTCGAGGCGGCAATGCGCCGCGGTTGGGTATGGCCGATCAACCCCTTGCCACCCGCGCCCTTGCCTCGCCCCAGAGTCAGTGCGATCTTGGGCAGCTGCGTGGTCTTGCCGGAACCGGTTTCGCCGCAGACGATCACGACCTGGTGCTCTTGAATCGCGCGCGCAATTTCATCGCGCCGGCCCGAGACGGGCAGCGATTCAGGGAAGGTGATCGGGGGGATGGGGTTGGCCACCATCGGCGCACCACGGCGCGGGGGAGAAGTCATCAGGCCTGTCCAGAGCCCTGTCGAAGGGCCTTCGTGCAAAATCGTTGATTATTTCAGTGTGCCGCCATGAGCCTTGTCTTTCCCCATACCTTTGTTCCGTGGTTCCGTTCGGTCGCACCGTACATCCACGCGCACCGAGGCAAGACCTTCGTGGTGGCGATCGCCGGTGAGCTGGTCGCCGCGGGCAAGCTGGCGACCTTTGCACAAGACCTCGCGATCTTGCACGCCATGGGCATCAAGCTCGTGCTGGTGCATGGTTTTCGGCCGCAAGTTGAAGAGCAGCTGAAGGTTAAGGGCCACATCTCACGCTTCAGCCACGGCATGCGCATCACCGACACCGTGGCGCTCGACTGCGCTCAAGAAGCCGCTGGCCAGATGCGCTACGAGATCGAAGCCGCGTTTTCTCAAGGCCTGCCCAACACGCCGATGGCGCACGCGCAGATCCGCGTGGTGTCGGGCAACTTCATCACCGCGCGGCCGGTGGGCATTCTCGACGGTGTCGATTTCCAGCACACCGGCCTCGTGCGCCGCATTGACGCAGCGGGCATCCGCAAGGCGGTCGATTTCGGCGCGCTGGTCATGCTGTCGCCATTTGGCTTCTCGCCCACCGGCGAGGCCTTCAACCTCAGCATGGAAGACGTGGCCGCCAGCGCCGCCGATGCGTTGCAGGCCGACAAGCTGATCTATGTGACCGAGGTCAAGGGCATTCCGTTGAACCCCGCCGACCCCCACAGCGAAATCGACACCGAGCTTGCCTTGGCCGACGCCAAGAGGCTGCTCGCCAACCTGCCCAACCCGGTGCAGCCCACCGACACGGCCTTCTACCTGCAACACGCGGTGAAGGCCTGTGAAGCAGGGGTGGAGCGGGTGCACATCGTGCCTTTCTCGGTGGACGGCTCGGTGCTGATGGAGTCGTTCACCCACGACGGTGTGGGCACCATGATCGTCGACGAGAAGCTCGAAAGCCTGCGCGAAGCCACGGCCGATGACATCGGCGGCATCTTGCAGCTGATCGACCCCTTCGAGCGCAACGGCACCTTGGTCAAACGCGACCGCACCGAGATCGAACGCGACATCGACCACTACACCGTGATCGAGCACGACGGCGTGATCTTCGGTTGCGCGGCGCTCTACCCTTACCCCGAATCACGCACGGCCGAAATGTCGGCATTGACCGTGTCGCCCGACGTGCAAGGCCAGGGCGACGGCGAGCGAATTCTCAAGCGCGTGGAGCAGCGTGCCAAGGCGAGCGGCCTCGACAGCATCTTCGTGCTGACCACCCAAACCATGCACTGGTTTATCAAGCGCGGCTTCGCCCAGGTTGACCCCGATTGGCTGCCCGAAGCACGCAAGCGCAAGTACAACTGGGACAGGCGCTCCCAGGTGCTGGTGAAGAAACTGCCCTGACGCACCGAAAACCACCCACTGATTCATTTCCAAGGAGTACCTGATGGCCCGCACCGTTCAATGTGTTCACCTCAAGAAAGAAGGCGAAGGCCTTGATTTCGCGCCCTACCCTGGCGAACTCGGCAAGCGCATCTACAACGAGATCAGCAAGGAAGCCTGGCAGCTGTGGATGAAGCACCAGACCATGCTGGTGAATGAAAACCGCCTGAATCTCGCTGACCAGCGTTCGCGGCAGTATCTCGCGCGACAGATGGAACGATTCCTCTTCGGCGAAGGGGCCGAACAACCGGCTGGGTATGTGCCGCCCACGCCCTGAAGTTATCTGGGGTTAAACGCGGGGTTTCCCGAATATCTCGGCAATTCACGACCGAACAATAGTTCACAGCATATTGTTATTTCCCTGTCATAGAATATGCGGCACGCGAGTTTCGCGCTGCTTCATATTCGTCGCCAAGGAGGAACAACATGTCATCGCTTCAAGACTTGCTGGCAAAGCGGGCTGCTCTCGAGCAGGAAATCGAAGCCACACAGAAACGCGAGCGCCAAGACGCCATCACCAAGGTCAAGTCGCTCATGAGCGAATATGGTTTGAGCGTCACCGACCTGTCCACCAAGAGCGCGGGCGGCAAGGCCGGCGCCACCAAAGGCGCCAAGGTGGCCCCCAAATATCGCAACACCGCGACCGGTGAAACATGGAGCGGGCGCGGCCTGCAACCCAAGTGGCTGAAAGCCGCTCTCGCCTCAGGCAAGAAAATCAGCGATTTCGCGATCTGATTCTCTTGATCCCCTGAACGCCGCCTGCGGGCGGCGTTTTGTTTGGGTGCGCTTCGTTAGACTCCTTCGGTGATTCCGCCTACCTTCGTTCAAGAGCTGCTCTCGCGCACCGTCATCGTCGAGATCGTCGGCCGCCACGTGCAGCTCAAG
>NZ_JANOCG010000578.1:0-7765 GCF_031412075.1 Rhizobacter sp. | reverse complement strand
CGGGATGACCTCGCCGCGCACCAGCGGCTGGCTGGACAGCTTCTGCCCGACCATGCAGCGGGCGGCAATCTTGGCCAGCGGCTGCGCGGTCGCCTTCGAGACGAACGGCACGGTGCGCGAGGCGCGCGGGTTCACTTCGAGCACGTAGACGACGGCGTTGTCTGCGTTGTCGTCATTCAGGCCCTGGATCGCGAATTGCACGTTCATCAGCCCGACGACCTTGAGCGCTACATGCGTGAAGCCGTCAAGGTCAGCGAAAAATCGCCTGTATTGCTGGATCGATTCCTCGACGACGCGATCGAGGTCGATGTTGATTGCATCAGCGACGGCAGCGACAGCCCCGAGGGCACGATGATCGGCGGCATCATGGAGCACGTCGAGCAGGCAGGCATCCACTCCGGCGACTCGGCTTGTTCCTTGCCGCCGTATTCGCTGCCGAAATCGCTGCAAGACGAGCTGCGCCGCCAGACCATCGCGATGGCCCGTGCACTCAAGGTCAAGGGACTGATGAACGTGCAGTTCGCCATCCAGGGCGAAGGCGACGACGCGGTGGTCTACGTGCTCGAAGTCAACCCGCGTGCTTCGCGCACCGTGCCTTTCGTCTCCAAAGCGACTGGCCAGCCGCTGGCCAAGATCGCCGCCCGCTGCATGGTGGGGCAAAAGTTGTCGGAACAGAAAGACAAGCGCGGCCGGGTGCCGAGCGAAGTCATTCCGCCGTACTTCTCGGTCAAGGAAGCGGTGTTCCCGTTCAACAAGTTCCCGGGTGTCGACCCCATCCTCGGCCCGGAAATGCGCTCCACCGGCGAGGTGATGGGGGCAGGGCGCAGCTTCGGCGAAGCCATGCTCAAGAGCCAGCTCGGTGCTGGCTCTCGCCTGCCCACCAAGGGCACGGTGTGCATCACGGTGAAGAAGGGCGACAAGGCGCGCGCCGTGGTCGTCGCACGTGATTTGCACGCGCTGGGCTTCCAGGTGGTGGCGACCAAAGGCACGGCTGCGGCCATTGCCGAAGGCGGCGTGCCCGTGAAAGCGGTCAACAAGGTCAAGGATGGCCGGCCGCACATCGTCGACATGGTCAAGGCGGGTGAGATCCAGCTCGTTTTCACCACGGTGGACGAAACGCGCACGGCGATTGCCGACTCGCGTCACATCCGCCAGGTGGCGCTCGCCAACCGCATCACCTACTACACCAGCATGGCGGGCTGTGAGGCTGCCGTCGAGGGCATGAAGCACCAGGACGATCTGGTGGTGCTATCCCTGCAAGAACTGCACGCGGAACTGCACTAGACTTTTGCATCTTCCCCACGCATCGGCCGCCGCCTAACTCCCGCAAGGGAGAAGGCGGCGGTTCTCATTTTGAGTTTCAAGGTTTGACCATGGCCACCATCCCCATCACCACACGCGGCGCACAGCTGCTGAAAGAAGAACTGCACCGCCTCAAGACCGTGGAGCGCCACGCCGTGGTGCAGGCGATTGCCGAAGCCCGTGCGCAGGGCGACCTGTCAGAGAACGCCGAGTACGAAGCCGCCAAGGACAAACAAGGCTTCATCGAAGGCCGCATCCAGGAAGTGGAAGGCAAACTGGCCGCGGCCCAGATCATCGACCCCGCTTCATTGAATGCGGGCGGCATGGTGGTGTTCGGTGCCACCGTGGATCTGGAAGACGAAGACACGGGCGCGGCCGTGACCTACCAGATCGTCGGTGAAGACGAAGCCGACCTGAAACAAGGCCGGATCTCGATCGGCTCGCCGATTGCACGCGCGCTCATTGGCAAGGAAGAAGGCGCCGTGGCCGAAGTGCAGGCGCCCGGCGGCGTCAAGAGCTACGAGATCATCAAGGTTCGCTACATCTGAGCCGCCGCGTGAAGCAACTGGACAGCCGGCGTTTGGCTTGCCTCGTCGCGGGGCTGTGGGCCGGCTTGATTCTTGGCATCGCCGCGATCGGGGCGCCAGCGGGTTTTGCCACCGTGACCCTCGAAGTGGCGGGCCGCCTGGCCGGGCGCATGTTTGCGCGGGAGGCCTATCTCAGCCTGGCGGTCGGGGTGATTCTGTTGCTGCTGGTGCGTCGGCAGGCCCGTCTGGACGCTGAAGCCGGCCGTGGCTCGATCTTCAGCACCGAGGTCGTGCTGGTGCTGGGCACGCTGTTTTGCACGATGTTGGGCTATTTCGCCGTTCAACCGATGATGGCCGCAGCCCGGGCGGGGCAGGGCCTCTGGTCATTTGGAGTGCTGCACGGGGTGTCTGCCGCGCTGTTCGGGTTGAAGGGCCTGCTGGCCCTGGCGCTGGCGTGGCGCCTGTCGCGGGCTTAGTTGGCCGCTTTATTCGGCTGCCGTGCGCTTGACGCTGGTGATGCGTTTCTTGGCACGCTTCACCTGGCCGCCGGCGGCGATGCGCTGGTTGCCCAGCAGGTTGATCTTCTTGACCTGAGGGCGGTGGTTGCCGCTCTTGGAGAACTTGAGGATCTTGACCACCTTGGGGCCGGCGCCGCGACCTTCACGTTCGGCCTTTTCCTTCGGGGGCATGGGGCGCCACAGCACCAGCAGCTTGCCGATGTGTTGAATCGGAGCGGCGTTCAGCTCGTCGCTCAGGCGCGCCAGAATGGCCTCGCGGGTTTCGCGTTCGTCGGAGAACACACGAATCTTGATCAGGCCGTGCGCGTTGAGTGCAGCGTCGGTTTCTTTGATGACGGCGGGGGTCAGGCCGTCTCCGCCGATGCGAACCACGGGCTCGAGGTGATGGGCTTCAGCGCGTTTTTCTTTGCGCTGGACGGGGCGGAGTTCAATGGCAGGCATGCCCCTATTATCGGTCGACCCAGAGCAGGCTTATGAAAACCCAGACAAAAAGCAAGAAGGTCAACAAGGCGTGGTTGCATGACCACGTGAACGACACCTATGTGAAGCTGGCCCAGAAAGAGGGCTACCGCGCCAGGGCTGCCTACAAGCTCAAGGAAATCGACGAAACCCTTAAGCTGATACGCCCCGGCCAGCTGGTGGTGGACCTGGGCGCCACACCGGGCGCGTGGAGCCAATACGTGCGCCGCAAGTTTGTGGGTTCTGGCGCAGCCGCCGCGGGTGCCTTGAACGGCACCATCATTGCGCTCGACGTCTTGCCGATGGAGCCCATTGAAGGCGTGACATTCATCCAAGGCGACTTCCGTGAAGACACCGTGGTGGCCCAGTTGCGCAGCTTGATCGGCGACAGGCTGGTGGACGTGGTGATTTCGGACATGGCGCCGAACCTGTCGGGGATCGAAAGCTCGGATGCCGCTCGCATGGAGCACTTGGTCGAGCTGGCGGTCGATTTCGCGCAAAACCACCTTACGCCAAATGGAGCCCTGGTGACGAAGGTGTTTCACGGCAGTGGCCACACCCAGTTAACCGATCTGTTCAAGAAGACGTTTCGGGTCGTCAAGCCAATCAAGCCGAAGGCATCTCGTTACCGTTCGTCTGAAACCTTTTTGGTGGGAGTGGGTCTCAAGAATCCCGGCGTAGCAGCCGAAAAGCGTTCGTGAACTAGTACCGTGCGCAAGGCGCATACACCCAGCGTGCACAGGGGCAGCTGAGGCGGGCTCTCCCCCTTGTCTGGACTAGAATCTGCCCCATATGCCGTGGATGCAGGCTCATCGTGCGCCTGTGCGGAAGTTTTGATTGCAGAAGGAGCCGCGGTGAACAATCAATGGTTCTCAAAAGTTGCTGTTTGGTTGGTGATTGCGCTGGTGCTGTTCACTGTCTTCAAACAGTTTGACAAGCCCCGTGTCGTCGAGAACGTCACATACACGCAGTTCATGGACGACGCCAAGGCCGGCAAGGTCAAACGGGTTGAAGTCCAGGGCCGCAACCTGAAGGTCACCCCGAGCGAAGGCCAGGGGTACACCATCGCCTCCCCCGGCGATCTGTGGATGGTCGGCGACCTGATGAAGTTCGGTGTGCAAGTCACCGGCAAGGCCGACGAAGAGCAGTCGATCCTGATGACCATCCTGGTCTCTTGGGGTCCGATGCTGCTGCTGATCGCAGTGTGGATCTACTTCATGCGGCAGATGCAGGGCGGCGGCAAGGGAGGTGCCTTCAGCTTCGGCAAGTCGAAGGCGCGCATGCTCGACGAGGCCAACAACACCACCACCTTTGCTGATGTGGCTGGTTGCGACGAGGCCAAGGAAGAAGTCAAGGAACTGGTCGACTTCCTGAAAGACCCGCAGAAATTCCAGAAGCTCGGTGGCCGCATCCCCCGTGGCGTGCTGCTCGTCGGCCCTCCCGGTACGGGCAAGACCCTGCTCGCTAAGGCGATTGCTGGTGAAGCCAAGGTGCCGTTCTTCAGCATCTCGGGCTCCGACTTTGTTGAAATGTTCGTCGGTGTCGGCGCGGCCCGTGTGCGCGACATGTTCGAGCAGGCCAAGAAGAGTGCCCCCTGCATCATCTTCGTCGACGAAATCGACGCGGTGGGTCGCCACCGTGGTGCCGGCCTGGGTGGCGGCAACGACGAGCGCGAACAAACGCTGAACCAGATGCTGGTCGAGATGGATGGTTTCGAAACCAACCTCGGCGTGATCGTGATGGCCGCGACCAACCGGCCCGACATTCTTGACCCCGCGCTCCTGCGCCCCGGCCGCTTCGACCGCCAGGTTTATGTGACGTTGCCCGACGTGCGCGGCCGCGAGCAGATCCTCAACGTGCACATGCGCAAGGTGCCCGTCGGCCAAGACATTCGTGCTGACATCCTGGCGCGCGGTACGCCTGGTTTCTCGGGTGCCGACCTGGCCAACCTGGTCAATGAAGCTGCCTTGTTTGCCGCACGCCGCAATGGCCGTGTGGTCGACATGATCGACTTCGAGAAGGCCAAGGACAAGATCATGATGGGCCCGGAGCGCAAGTCGATGGCAATGGCCGAAGACGAGCGCCGCAACACGGCCTACCACGAGGCTGGCCACGCGCTGGTCGCCCGCCTGATGCCCAAGGCCGACCCGGTGCACAAGGTCACGGTGATCCCGCGCGGCCGTGCATTGGGTGTGACCATGCAGTTGCCTGAAGGCGACCGCTACAGCACCGACAAGATCCGCATGCTGAGCACCATCTCCATCCTGTTCGGCGGTCGGATCGCCGAAGAGGTGTTCATCGGCGAGATGACCACCGGCGCCAGCAACGACTTCGAGCGTGCCACCGCCATCGCCCGCGACATGGTGATGCGCTACGGCATGAGTGAAGCCATGGGTCCGATGGTCTACGCCGAGAACGAAGGCGAGGTCTTCCTGGGCCGTTCTGTCACCAAGACGACCAACATGTCTGAAGAGACCATGCAGCGTGTCGACGTCGAGGTGCGCCGCATCATCGACGAACAATACGCCGTGGCCCGCCGCCACATCGAAGCCAATAAGGACAAGATGCACGCGATGGCCAAGGCCTTGCTCGAATGGGAAACCATCGACACCGAGCAGATCGACGACATCATGAGTGACAAGCCACCGCGCCCGCCCAAGGACTGGACGTCGTCCAGCAACAAGCCGGGTGGTGGGTCGGTGCCTCCGGTCAACCCGGACAGCGCCCCGGCTGCGGCCTGAGTCATCTCACCGATATAGACAGACAACGGGGCTTCGGCCCCGTTTTCCATTGTTTCCGAGGCCGCTAAGCGCATGCAGACCTGGCAGACCACCCGTTTTCAGATCGACTTGAGCCGGCCGCGGGTGATGGGCATTGTCAACATCACGCCCGATTCGTTTTCCGACGGCGGGCGGCACGCCAGTACGCAGGCTGCGCTCGCCCACTGCGAGCAGCTGCTCAAAGAGGGTGCCGACATGCTCGACCTGGGCGGCGAATCAAGTCGCCCTGGTGCGGCGCCCTTGCCTGTGGAAGAAGAGCAGGCCAGGGTGCTGCCTGTGCTCAAGGCGGCCTTGTCGTTCGGTGTACCGGTGTCGATCGACACCTACAAACCCGAAACCATGCGCCTCGCGCTCGACTTGGGTGTGGACATCGTCAACGACATCTTTGCGCTGCGTTGGCGGGGAGCCATGGCTGCTGTTGCAGCCCACCCTTCGTGCGGGGTGTGTTTGATGCACATGCAGGGCGAGCCGCTGTCGATGCAGCAAAAGCCGATTTATGGTGACGTGATCACCGAGGTGAGTGCGTTTTTGGCGGAAAGGGCGAACGCCGTGCGGGAGGCTGGCGTACAGCGCGAGCGCATCGTGATCGACCCCGGCATCGGCTTCGGCAAGACCGTCGAGCACAACCTGGCCTTGTTGGCCCGCCAACGCGAGTTGCTGGCTGTGGGTTACCCGCTGCTTGTCGGTTGGTCTCGCAAGAGCAGCCTCGGCGCGGTGACGGGGCGGCCGGTTGGCGAGCGGCTGGTCGCCAGCGCAACGGCGGCGTTCGCCGCGGCGCTTCTTGGCGCGAAGGTGCTGCGGGTGCACGACGTCGAGGCCACGGTGGATGCTCTCAAGGTGGGGAGCGCTGCAGGGCTGCTGCACAATATCGGGGCATAAAGAAGCTAACCCAAGCACATACAAGCGACACAAGCGAGCGACATGAGCAGAACCTATTTCGGCACCGATGGCATCCGAGGCACCGTGGGCCAGGCGCCCATCACGGCAGATTTCATGCTTCGCCTCGGGCATGCCGTGGGACGCGTGCTCAAGGCCAAGCTGGCGCGGCCCACCGTGCTGATCGGCAAAGACACCCGCATTTCCGGCTACATGATCGAGTCGGCGCTCGAGGCCGGGTTTGCCTCGGCCGGTGTCGACGTGCTGCTCACCGGGCCGTTACCGACCCCTGGCGTGGCCTATCTCACGCGTGCACTGCGCCTCGACCTGGGTGTGGTCATCAGCGCTTCGCACAATGGCTACCCCGACAACGGCATCAAGTTCTTTTCGGCGCGCGGCGAGAAGCTGCCGGACGAGTGGGAGCGTGAGGTCGAAGCGGCCTTGACCGAAGCTCCGCAGTGGGTCGATTCGGCTCAGCTTGGCAAGGCCAAACGCATTGAAGATGCCCGCGGGCGATACGTCGAGTTCTGCAAGAGCACCTTCGGCAACGACCTCTCGCTCAAGGGCCTGAAGATCGTCATCGATGCGGCCCATGGTGCGGCCTACCAGACCGCGCCCGAGGTGTTCCATGAGCTGGGCGCCGAGGTGGTGCGCATCGGCTGCAGCCCCGACGGGCTCAACATCAATGCGGGTTTTGGCGCCACCTCGCCAGCCGCGCTGGTCAAGGCGGTGCAGGAGCATGGTGCGCACTACGGCGTGGCCCTCGATGGCGATGCCGACCGCCTGCAGCTGGTCGATTCAACCGGCAGGCTCTACAACGGCGACGAGTTGTTGTACGTGATGGTGACCGACCGGCTGGCCCAGGGCCAGCGTGTTCCGGGCGCGGTCGGTACGTTGATGACCAACATGGCAGTTGAAGTTGCGCTCAAGGCCTGCGACATTGAGTTCGTGCGTGCCAAGGTCGGCGACCGTTATGTGCTTGAAGAACTCGCCGCCCGCGGCTGGCTGCTTGGCGGCGAAGGCTCGGGCCACCTGTTGGCGCTCGACAAACACACCACCGGTGACGGCACCGTCAGCGCCTTGCAGGTGCTGCAAGCTGTCAGCCGCAGCGGCAAGTCACTGGCCGAGCTGCTGGCACCGGTGACGTTGTTCCCTCAGGTGCTGATCAATGTGCGACTTCAACCGGGGCAGGACTGGAAGGCGGTGCCCGGCCTGGCCGAGGCGCAGGCCCAGGCCCATCGCGAGCTGGGTGACAGCGGGCGGCTGCTGATTCGTGCTTCCGGTACCGAGCCGCTGGTGCGGG
>NZ_JANOCG010000577.1:0-8152 GCF_031412075.1 Rhizobacter sp. | reverse complement strand
CGACCGTTATGACGAGGCGCGCAACTTCCCCGCGGTGAAAGGGCCCAGCTACCTGTCGACCCACCTGCGCTTTGGCACGGTGTCGATCCGCCAGCTGGCGCGCGAAGCGGAAAGCCGCATGCGCCATGGCTCAGCGGGGGCGGCGACCTGGCTTTCCGAACTGATCTGGCGCGACTTCTACCACCAGGTGCTGCACCACCGCCCGCAGGTGGTGGGCGCGAGTTTCAAGCCTGAGTACGACGCGATCCGCTGGGAACACGGCAAACACGCCGAGGCCTTGTTCGCCGCCTGGTGCGAAGGCCGCACCGGTTACCCCCTTGTTGACGCCGCGATGGCGCAGATCAACCAGAGCGGCTACATGCACAACCGCCTGCGCATGGTGGTGGCGAGTTTTCTGGTGAAAGACCTCGGCATCGATTGGCGCTGGGGCGAACGCTACTTCGCGGAGAAGCTCAACGACTACGACCTCGCCGCCAACAACGGTGGCTGGCAGTGGGCGGCCTCGACCGGCTGCGATGCGCAGCCCTACTTCCGCATCTTCAACCCGGTGAGCCAGAGCGAGAAGTTCGACGCGTCAGGCAAGTTCATCCGCCGTTACCTGCCGCAGCTCGCCGGGCTGTCAGACAAGGCGATTCATGCACCATGGCTGGCGCGGCCGATCGAGTTGATGGACGCCAAGTTGGTGTTGGACAAGAACTACCCAAGGCCGATCGTGATCCACGACGAGGCCAGGGAGAAAACACTCCAACGTTACGCGGTGGTCAAGCGAACAAAGTGAAGCGCCAGATGCTAGCCCCCCAGTCGCTTCGCTCCTGCCCCCACGGGGCGCCGCCTGGCGGCCCGGCAAAGCCGGTTCCGCGGGCGTTGCTTTAGAACAGCTCCACGTCGCCGATCTTCGATTCGTCGGCGAGGTCGCCGCGGGCGATGAGCTCTGCATGGCTCTGCACCTGGTTGCGGCCAGCCCCTTTGGCGAAGTACACCGCCTTGTCAGCCCGCTCGAAGGCGCCGCTCGGCGTGTCGCCAGGCAGCACCTCGGTGAAGCCGATGCTGATGGTGATCTGCCCGACCTGTGGGAAAGGGTAGCTGGCGGTGTTGCTGCGCATGCGCTCCAACGCCAGCGCGGCGTCTTGCTCGTTGGCGCAGCGCATCAGCACCACGAACTCTTCACCGCCAAAACGGTACAACCGGTCGTGAAAGCGGAAGCTGCTGCGCATCAGGCGCGACAGCAGCAGCAACACCTCGTCGCCGATCAGGTGGCCGTAGTTGTCGTTGACCGACTTGAAGTGGTCGATGTCGATCAGCCCCAGCCAGTGGCGGTGGCCGCTGGCCACATGGCGGCGGCCATCGGCGGTGAGCGGCGGCACGCCGGTCGGTTCGCTGGTCGCCTTGAGAAAACTCTCGTCGAAGGTCTTGCGGTTGAGCAAGCCGGTGAGGGTGTCGCGCTCGCTGTAATCGAGCAGCCCCTGGAAGTTGCGGTAGATGCGCAGGATGCTGCCCACCATGCGACGCGATTCGTCGGAGAGCGGCTGGATCGTCTCGATCTCCATCACCCCGACCACCTCACGGTCGGTGCTGACCGGAAACAGGCTCAGGCTGTGGCGCCCGGGCACAGTGACCACCGCCGCCTGGCCTTTCATCGCCTGCATGCGCTCGGGAAAAAGGGCAAGCGGTGGAAGGCTTTCCACATCGGCCCAGGCCGGGTCGGCCGTGGCCACCGCATCGTGCTCACCCAGGCGGGCCCGGGTGATCCATCGCTCGTTGCCGGCCTCGCCCACGGAGCGATAGATCGTGACCGTGCGTGGGCGCAGCATGTCGCGCAAGGCCCCCACCAGCGTCACGTCGAGGATGTCGCGGTCTCGAAAGCCGGTGAGCTCTGCGAGATGGTCAACCAGTTCGGACATGATGCGGGGGACGGAAGGGCAAGCCGGGCTTGCCCTAGGCCGTGACGGGTGCCGTGGTGTAACGGCTGATCAGGGCCAGCAGGTCTTCTTCCGAGTAAGGCTTGCCGAGGTAGTGGTCGACGCCCAGCTCTGCGGCGTAGTCACGGTGCTTCTGGGCGATGCGCGACGTGATCATGATGACCGGCAGGGCGCGCAGGCGAGAGTCACCGCGGATGTTGCGAACGAGATCGAAGCCGTCCATGCGAGGCATTTCAATGTCGCTCAACACCACCTGCGGCAGGTCTTCGGCCAGTCGTTCCAGCGCTTCGATACCGTCCTTGGCCAGGATCACGCGGTAGCCCTCGCGCACCAGCAGGCGCTGCGTGACGCGGCGCACCGTGAGCGAATCGTCGACCACCAGCACCAGAGGCGCAGCGCGGGCCGCAGCCTCTTCGGCTGTGGGCGTGACGGCTTCGACGGTGCCAGAACGCAGCGCCGCCACCGTGGCCGCACGCGCGCTTTCGCCGTACAGGGTGGCCAAGGCCACCGGGTTGTAGATCAGTGCCACGGCACCCGAGGCCAGCAGCGTCATGCCGGCCAGGCCCGGCAGGCGCGACAGTTGCGGCCCGAGGTTCTTGACCACCACTTCCTGCGTGCCCAGCACTTCGTCGACGTGCAGCGCAATGCGCTGCTGCGCGCTGCGCACCACGATGATCGGCCGCGTGCGGGTCACCACTTCCTGGCTGCGCGGGCCTTCTTGCAGCAGCGAGCCGAACCAGAAGAACAGCAGCGAGCGTTCGCCCAGCGGGTAGCTGCCGGTGGCGTAGGCTTCGTCGAGCTCCTTGGCGCTGGCGCGGCGCACGATCTCGATCAGCGTGGCCGGCAGGGCCACCACGGTCGAACCGCTGCGCACCATCACCACCTGCGTCACCGCCGTGGTCAATGGCAGCACCAGCTTGAAACTCGTGCCCTGGCCGGCGGCGGTGGCGGTTTCGATGCGGCCGCCCATGGCGTTCACTTCGGAGCGCACCACGTCCATGCCAACGCCACGGCCCGACAGCTCGGTCACGGTGTCGGCGGTCGAGAAGCCGGGGGTGAAGATGAGGTTGGCCAGGTCACCGGCGCTGTGCTGGACGCTGTCCTGGATGAGGCCCATGGCCACACCCTTGTCGTGGATGCGCTGCAGGTTGAGGCCGGCGCCATCGTCGCGGAACTCCACGCCGACTTCGTTGCCCTCCTGGTGCAGGGCGACGACGATGCTGCCGGTCGCTTCCTTGCCCGCCGCAGTGCGAACCTCTGGCGCCTCGATGCCGTGCGTCACGCAATTGCGCAACAAGTGCTCGAAGGCGGGTGTCATGCGGTCCAGCACGCCGCGGTCGATTTCGATCGAGCCGCCCACGATGTCAAGCCGCACCTGCTTGCCGGTTTCCTTGGCCGCTTGGCGCACCACCCGATAAAGGCGGTCGGAGGTGCTTTCGAATTCGACCATGCGGGTACGCAGCAGGTCATCTTGCAGGTCGCGCGTGAGGCGGGCCTGGGCGGCAAGTTCGTCTTCGGTCGTTTCCAGCGTGCGGGTCAGCGTGCGCTGCACAGTGGCCACGTCGTTCACCGACTCGGCCATCATGCGGGTCAGTTCCTGGAAGCGCGTGAATCGGTCGGACTCGAGCGGGTCGAAGGCCTCGTGCGCCTGTTTGGCCGCTTCCTGGCGCGAGATCATTTGCGTTTCGGCCTGGAACTCGATGTCGCGCAACTGCACGCGCAAGCGCTCCAGGTTGTCGGTCAGGTCGCCGAGCGAGCCGCGCATGTTGCCGACTTCGGATTCGATCCGCGAGCGTGTGATGCTCACCTCACCCGCTTGGTTGACCAGGCGCTCCAGCAAGGGGCCGCGCACCCGCACCGCCGCGTTGGACGCGCCAACGTTTCGATCGGCTGCGGTTTGGGCCGGCGCATCACCCTCTTTGGCGGCGAAACGCGACCAATCGACATCTCGCGACGGTGCAGCCGCGGCAGCAGCAACAGCAACGGCCACCGGGGCTTGCGCAGCCAGTACCGGCGCTGGTGCGGGCACCGCCACCGGCTCACTCACCTGAACCGGCGGCAAGGTCACCGCCACGGGTGGCAACACCGGGGCCACCACGGGCATGAGCGGTGGAGCCATGACCACGGGTTCGGGCGCCGAGAGCGCGGCATGCACGGAATCTTCAGCCTCGGCATAAGCCTGGGCATCACGCGAGCGCAGCGCCTCGAAGGTGGCGGAGAGGGCGTCGGAGCGAGACTGCAGCGCTTCCACATCGGCCGCGCTGGCGGCTGGCTGGGCCAGCAGGTGTTCGATCAGGGTTTCGAGCCGGTGGGCCATTTCGCCCAAGCGCATGGCACCCGCCAAACGGGCACCGCCCTTGAGCGTGTGCAGCGTGCGCATGCATGACGCCGCCGGGCCGTTGTCGGTCGGGCGACGCGCCCATTCACGCAGCTTGGAGTCGAGCTGCGGCAGCAGTTCTTCGGCCTCTTCCTCGAAGATCGGGAACAGCTCGGCGTCGACGGCGTCCACCGAATCGATGTCGTCTTCGCCGTCGAGTGCATCGGCACGAACCGGCGCAGCACGTGTGGCCTCGACGGGCAGGGGTGCAAAGGTCTTGAACTCGGCTTGGCCAAGCGAGCCGACATTGGTGTCGAGTCCGCCGAACGCGCTGTCGACGTGGGCCGCCAGGGCTTCGGAGTTGGCCACCAAAGGCGCCGGGCGCGACGAGCGAGCCAGAGGCTCGGCTGGCGGCGGCTCGACAAATTCGGGCTCTTCGAGCAGCACCGGGGGCGGTGGTGCTTCGGGTTCAGGGGCTTCGGCCGCATTGGCGGCTTCGAGCCGGCGGGCCGAGCTGATCTCGTGCTCGGCCAGGCGTTGCAGCAGCTCAGGCGACACCGGCTTCAGGAAGCCAGCGGCGAACTGATGCAGCAGGCGGCGAATCTCTTCGGCCGCATCGACAAACAAACGAGCCTCTTCGGGCGTGCCGTGGCCGATGGTGTGCGACCGTGTCAGCGCGTGCTCGACCAGGCGCGCCAGATGCGACAGGTCGCTGAAGCCCACAGTGGCTGAACTGCCCGCCAGCGAATGAGCCAGCGCGACCGGTACCTCGCCCACCGGACGGTACAGCTCCATGCCCCACTCGGCCACATCGGTGGTCAGGCGGCGCGAGAGTTCGTCGGCTTCGTTCAGGTAAATGTTGAACAGCGGGATGCTGATGCGCAGGTCGCCCACGATCTTGACTTGATCGTCGTCAGACGGCGCCGGGGCAACATCCGCAGCCTCCGGCGCGAGCTCGGGCTCGACCGGCGTGTCAGCAGCAAACAGTTTGTCGTCGAGATCGAGTTCGATCAGCTCCACAGACTCGGCGGTCGGCAATGGCTCGACCGGCGCGTGCACCTCGACCACGGTGGGTTGCTCGAATGCCTCGAGCAGCTCGTCGGCCTGCAGGTCAGTGGTCGGCGTGGGGGTCGCGGCCGCGGGGGCCGCGAGGGGTTTTGGGTCGTCGAACGAACCCAGATCAAGGTCGAACGACAGTTCGGGCAGTGGCTCGGCCGCTGGCGCCAAAGCAGGTGCCGGCGCGGGCGGGGGCGGCAGCACCAGGTCTTGCGCGCTCGGCAGATCGACCGGGAACGACAAGGACATCATCGGCAGATCGGCACCCGCCGACGGCACGATGGCCGGAACCGGCTGGCCGTTTGCGAGTGCATCGGCAGCAGCTTTTACCGGGGCGGCATTGAACGCGCCCGACTGCTGGATCGCAATGGCCTCGACCCAGTCGCTGAAGTAGCTGAGGGTGTTGTTGGAGAAGCCGAGCAGCGTCGGATCGGCGGCCTTTTGTTCGGCCAGCCAGCTGTTGTAAACCTGCTCGCAGACCCAACCGGCGTCGCCGAATTCTTTCAGCCCGACCATGCGCGAGCTGCCCTTGAGGGTGTGGAACGCCCGGCGCACCGTGGTCAGCTGCTCCAGGTTGGCCGGGGAGTTGGCCAACAGTGCCAAGGCCCCCTGGGCCGTTTCGATCACTTCGCGCGCTTCCTCGAGGAAGATCTCGCGCATTTCGGGGTCGTCACCGAGGTCGGTTGCCAGGCTGGTGGGCGTGGGAGACAAAGGGGGGGGAGGCGGTGGCGCCTTGGCGACCACGGGCTCCGGCTCCAGGCCCACCGGCTCACTCGCGGTGTGCACAAAATCGGCCAGGGCCTCCGACAACTGCTCGCGTGCAGCGGTGACTTCAGCCGGCCCGATGGCATGCTCGATGGCGTTTTGGGCCTGCGCCACGGCGGCCTGCAATTCAGGCTGTGCGGCGGCTTGTGCTTCGTGCGACAGGTGCTCGAGGTCACGAGACACTTCGTCGAGCGGCACACGGTCGCTCACGGCGGCGAAGGCCAGCGACTGCGCTTGTTCGATCAGGCGCGGCTCGATGGCCGGCACCACCAGGTTGGAGGCATTGCGTGCGGCGGCGCTGCGGCCCATCAGGGGGCTGAGCGTGCCGGCCTGCGGGTCATAGACGAACAGCGACTTGGCCACCTGCGGCTGCACGCTGAGCATGTCGATCAGGAAGCCCAGCGCACCGAGGTTGCTGGCAAGACGATCGAAGGTGCCCGACTGCACGACCAGTTGCGGGTCGACTTCGGTGTTGAGCAGGCCGTCGACGTCGTCGCGCATGCGCAGCACCGCGTGAGCGGCCTGATCCATGCCGAGCACCGACAACACACCGCGCATCGATGCCAGCAAGCCGGGCACCGGCGACAGCGCTTCGCGCTGAGCGGGGTTGCGGAAGAACTGGTCGATGTGCTTTTCAGCTTCAGACAGCGACGCACGCAGCTCCTGCACCACGCTGCCCATGGTCTGGCGGTCGGAGACGCGGCGGTACAGCTCCTCCATCCACGCTTCGAGCGGGTCGGGGGTATTGCCGGCGCGCACCGAGGTAATGCGGTTGGCCAGGCGTTTGACGCGTTGGGCTTCTTCGGGGTGGTCGAAATCGCCGTCTTCCAGCGAGGCTTCGAGGTACAGCACGCTGGTGGCCACTTCCATGGCCAGCGGGGGCTGTGGCGCAGCGCCAGTCTGCTGGGTCTGGGCCACGGCTTGGGCGAGCTCGTCGGCCAGCACCTCGCCACTGGGGTAAAGGCGCTTGAGCGAGTCGCCGACCAGCGAAAACTGCTCGGACAGGCCGCCCATGCGGTGCATTTCGCCGCCGGCAATGGCCGACCAGGCGTCTTTGGCGCTGGCCACGCGCTTGCGCGCCTGGGCGATCACGGCCGGGTCGAAGCGGCCCAGGCGGTTGACTTCGTAATCGGCCGGCGCGTGTTGGGCGAGCGAATAGGCTTGGCGGACCGCGGCCAGACGCGGTGCCTTGCGGCCATCGCCCGGCGAGGCGCTTTGAGCGCAGAAGAACAGCAGGTCTTGCGCCAGACGTTCGGAAACATCGGTCTCGCCACGCTGGAACACACGGAATTGGGCCAGCAGGCGTGAAGCCACCCGCTTGCTGAACAGGTCAGGCTTCAGAAAGCCATGCGCCTGACTTTCAAAGAAGGCCGCGGCCAGCTGCCACAGCGTGGCTGCCGGCATGCTCGGCGCGCCCGCGCCCAGGCTGGCGCAGATGTCGCTCATCGACAGCGCGGCCTGGGAGTTCTGGCCGCGCATCATCAGCAGCAGCTGCTTTTCCAATGCGGCACGGGCGGATTCGTCCACCGGATGCGCTGTGATGCCCTTTTCGGGCGCGAGCTCCAGCCAGCGCCAGTCATTGACCCAGAGGTCGGCCGGGTGAATGCGATCGGCACCCGCCAACGCCTGCACGGCCTGGTAACGCGGGAAAAGCCCCAGCGGCGACACCGGCTTGCCCGACAGCATGCGCTGCAGGAAGTCGAGCAAGGCAAACGAAGCCATCTCGATGGTGTCGACGTCGGCCACCGTCAGCTTGTCGGGTTTGGCGACAAAACGTTGCACCGCGGCTTCGCTGGCGCGCAGCACCACGGCCACGGCGGGCAGGCCGACCAACTCCAGTGCACCCACGCCCTGGTGGATCTGCTGTCGCGCGGTGCGCAGCACCGCCGGGTCGACAGCATCGACGTCGGAGCCGCTGACCGATTCGCTTTCTTTGACAAAGCGTCGCAAGGCCTTGTGGGCGTTGTCGAGCGAGCGGCGCAGCTCCTCGTGCACCCACGCCAACGCACTGAGGTCGTCGCTCATCTCGCTCATGGTGTCGCTCATCGCGGGGCTGTCCATCCGATGCCTTGTGTCGAGTCAGGGGCTGCGGCCA
>NZ_JANOCG010000576.1:0-13079 GCF_031412075.1 Rhizobacter sp. | reverse complement strand
CCCGGCACCAAGGGGTAGCCCATGCCCGGGAAGGCCGGCATACGACCTGTCCACAACAGGCGCTCGGTGCCGGTGCTGATGCCGCTCCATTCGATGTCGACGGCAACGTCGTCTTCGGTCATCGGACTCAGGTCGAGCCGGCGCAATTCAAGTTGCTCAGGTTGCTGCAGCACGACGGCCAGGGCGTTCATGGGCAAGGCCTTGTGGCCGTCGCGGCCGGGGAGGTGTCAGGTGTTTGATTCATCTCAAGTGTCATCCTATGCTTACTGTTTATTGTGTCAATCTAGATTTACGTTTTAGTGCACAGGGTTTTCACGGGCCCGTCGCGCAACGAGCAGCTGGGTCTGCAGCGGCAGGTGCGTCGGCACGGCGCGCACGGTCTCGAAACCGGCGGCCTTCAACATGGCGCGCAGCTCGGCCGCGCTGCGCGGTCGGCCGCGCCCCATCGCGAGCAGGTAGAAGCCGAAGTAGGCGTCGCCCATCGCTTCAGCACCGGGGGTGCCGGCCATCGGCTCGGCCAGCAGCAGCGTGCCGCCAGCGGGCAACGCCGCATGAACCGCGCGCAGGATCGTCATGGCGCTTGTGTCGTCGTGGTCGTGCAGCACACGCACCAGCGAGGCGATGTCGGCGCCACGCGGCAAGGGCTCGGTGAGAAAGTCGACACCGAAGGCGCTCGCGCGCGGTGCAATGCCCGCACCCTGGAACCGCGCCCGCGCTTGCTCGGCAACCGCCGGCAGGTCGACCAGCATCACTTGCAGCGATGGCGCGCGCCGCGCCGCGGCCACGAGAAAGCGGCCGTCACCGCCGCCCACGTCGAGCAGGCAACGGTGGTGATGCAGCGCATGCGCATCCAGGATCTCGTCGGCCACCAAGGGCTGCGACGCGGCCATCAAGGCCGAATAGGTGGCCACGCGTTCGCTGGCCGGACCTGTCGCGCCGGCTTCGTCATAAGCCCAATAACGAGCGAGTGCGTTGTGGCTGCGCTCCTGTTGGGAAGCGCGCAGAAGCGCCACCGGGTCCGCCAGGTCGGCATACAGCGCGGCGTGGTGCTGCACCATCGCGGCGACCGCCACGTTACCGACCATCGGCGCGCCAAGTTCACCCAGGCCGTAGCGCCCTTCACTGCGGTGCTCGAGCAATCGCAGCGACACCGCTGCATCGAGCAGACGCCGCGCCGCATCGACCGGCAGCGCGAGGCGGCCCGCCAGGCGCTCGAGTGTTTGCGGCCCTTCGGCCAACAGATCGAACACGCGCAGTTGCACGCAGGCCAGCAGCACCTGTGAGTAGACGAAGCCTGCGACCAGATCAAAGAGTTCGCGCGCATGGCGGCGTGCGACCGGGCGCGTCAACACAAACGCGGCGGCGCGGCGCTGGAACACGGGGCTCGCGAGCAGACGGTCGCGCCATGAGAGCCAGCGGTCGACCCAGCTGCCCCACCGGGTCATCGTGAACTCGCCGGTGGTGCTGCTCATGGGGGGCCCGATGCCGACTACGCGATGGCCCGCACCAGGTCTTCAGACATCGACAAGGGCACCAGGCGCTCGGCCTCCTGCCGCACCAGCGCGCGCAGAGGCTCGGCACCCTTGCACTCGGGCACCGCCGCGATGGCGCAACCCACGAGGCGGTCGAAGTGTTCGATGGCACCGTCGAGCCCGAGCGCGCGGGCCGCACTGGGCCGCAACAGGGCGAGGTCACGGCCGATGGGCTTGCCCATCACGCGCGGGTCGCCGGCCACGTCGCGAATGTCGTCGGCGGCCTGGTAGGCCTCGCCCAGCCACTCGCCGAGTGCACGCCACGGCGCCGCTTCGGCACCGGCCGCCAGTGCGCCGGCCATGGTGGCGGCCGCAAACAGAGCGCCGGTCTTGGCACGCTGGTAGTCAGCCAATGACACACGCGCCTCACATTCCCACGCCTGACCCGCGACGATGCCGAATGGCATGCCGACGCCGGCCGTGACGGTGGCGATCAATGGCGCCAGGCGTTGCGGCGAGCGTGAGGCGTTGGCCGCCAGCGTCTGGAACGCCAGCACGATGAGCGCGTCGCCGGCCAGCACCGCCAGGCTCTCACCGTAAGCGTAGTGCACCGACGCACGGCCACGGCGCATCGGCGAATCGTCGAAACACGGCAGGTCGTCATGCACGAGCGAGGCGCAGTGCAGCAGCTCGATGGCCGAGGCCGCGGCTTCCGACAGCAGCGGGTCGTCGTCGCCGCAGGCCTGCGCCACGGCAAGACACAGCTGCGGGCGAATGCGCGCCCCGCCGGGAAACACCGCATGCCGGACGGCCCCGGCCAACTTGGGTGGGCAGTCTGACGACTCGCCGGTTGCAATGGCGGTGGCCAGGGCCTGTTCGATGCGTGTCATGGGTTTCATGGGATTCCGCCGTTGCCGGCGTCGCAGCTGAGGGAGGTGTAACGCTTCGATGTCACCACCGAGTGTCACGTAGCATAGACACATGAATCTGACACGTCAACCTGACATCCACCCGCAGTCGCCCCCGTGGCCTCACGGCGCGTGATCGTCATTGGCGCGGGCATCGGCGGGCTGGTGACGGCGCTGGAGTTGGCCGCAAGCGGCGTGGAGGTGCTGCTGCTCGAACGCGCGGCGCAGCCCGGCGGCAAGATGCGCGAGCTGTCGGTCGGTGGCGTTTCGATGGTCGCAGGGCCGACGGTGTTCACCCTGCGCTGGGTGTTCGAGGAGTTGTTCGACGCCGTCGGTGCGCGGCTGGCCGACCACCTGAATCTCAAACCCGTCAGCGTGCTGGCACGCCACGCGTGGAGCGAGCACGAGCGGCTGGACCTGCATGCCGACGTGGCGCGCTCGGCCGACGCCATCGGCGCCTTCGCCGGCCCGCAGGCAAGCCGCGGCTACCTCGCGTTCTGCGAGCGCGCACGCAGCATTTACCGCGCGCTGGAGCAACCCTTTCTGCGCAGCAGCCGGCCCAACCCGCTCTCGCTCGTGCAGCGCGCCGGCCTGCGTGGCCTGCCCGCGCTGATGCGCATCTCACCGTTCGCCACCTTATGGCCAGAGCTCGGCCGGCACTTCGCCGACCCTCGGCTGCGCCAGCTGTTCGGCCGCTACGCCACCTATTGCGGCGCATCGCCTTACCTCGCACCGGCCACGCTGATGCTGGTCGCGCATGTCGAACAAGACGGCGTGTGGCTGGTCGATGGCGGCATGCACCGCGTGGCGCAGGCGCTGGCCGCGCTGGCGCGCGATCGTGGCGCCACGCTGCGCTTCAACGCGCCAGTGAGCCAGGTGTTGATGCACAACGGGCGCGCCTGCGGTGTGCGCCTGGCCGATGGCGAAGAGCTGGCCGCCGAGGCGGTCGTCTTCAACGGCGACGTGGCCGCGCTCGGCGCCGGTTTGCTGGGCGACGCGGCACGACCGGCCGCCGCGCCGGTGCCAGCAGCACAGCGTTCGCTGTCGGCCGTCACCTGGAACCTGCTGGCGCCGACGCGCGGTTTCCCGTTGTCGCGCCACACGGTGTTTTTCTCGAACGACTACGCCGCCGAGTTCAATCACATCGGTCGCGGGCGCCTGCCCGCGTCGCCCACCGTCTACGTCTGCGCGCAAGACCGCAGCGATGACGATGTGGCCGTGACCGCCGCCGAGCGCCTGCTGTTGATCGTCAACGCCCCCGCCCGTGGCGACACGCACCCCTTCACCCCCGAGGAGTTGAGCCCATGCGAATCACAGACCTTCCAGCAGATGGCTCGCTGCGGGCTGCAGGTGGATCGCCACTCCGCCCTCACGCAGATGACGACGCCGCAAGGCTTCGAGCAGCTGTTCCCGGCGACGGGCGGCGCGCTGTACGGCCGGGCACCGCACGGGTGGATGGCGTCGTTCAGCCGGCCTGGCTCGCGCAGTCGCCTGCCGGGCCTGTATCTGGCGGGCGGCTCGGTGCACCCCGGGCCAGGGGTGCCGATGGCGGCGCTGTCGGGCCGGCAAGCGGCCGCGAGCGTGATCGCGGATCGGGCCTCGGCGCGCACGTCCAACCGGCCTTCGACACCCCCGTCGCAGCCGGTGGCTACGCCTGGTGGTACCTCGACGCGCTGAGCGACGACGGTGCGCATGGCCTCACCCTCATCGCCTTCATCGGCAGCGTCTTCTCGCCCTACTACGCGTGGGCGCGACGCCACACACCGCAGGGCCAGGCCGACCCGCTGAACCACTGTGCGCTCAACGTGGCGCTGTATGGCCGCCAGGGCGCGCGCTGGGCCATGACCGAGCGCGGGCGCGACCAGGTGCAACGCGATGCGGCCACGCTGCAGATCGGCCCGAGCGTGCTGCGCTGGGTGGGCGACCGTTTGCACATCGAGGTCAACGAGGTCGCGGCGCCCTGGCCGTCGCGCATCCGCGGCACGGTCACCGTGCATGCGCCGCGCCGTTTCCATCACCCGGTTCAACTCGCGCCGCAGCACCGCTGGTGCCCGATCGCCCCGGCTGCGCGCGTCGAGGTGGATCTCGGCGGGCGGCGATGGGCCGGGCCGGGCTACCTCGACTCCAACCAGGGCGACGCGCCCCTCGAGCAGGCGTTTCAACGCTGGGACTGGTCGCGTGCGCGGCTGGCCGACGGGCGCAGCGCGGTCTTCTATGACGTCGACCGCGTCGGCGCCCCACCGCTGCAGCTCGGCCTTCGCTTTGACCCCGATGGTGGTGTGCACACCGTCGAGCCACCCCCCGCGGCCGCGCTGCCCCGCTCGCTGTGGCGTGTGGCGCGTGGCGCTCGCAGCGACGCGGGCAGCTCACCTCAGGTGTTGCAGACCCTGACCGACGCGCCGTTCTACGCCCGCTCGCTGGTCGATGCGCACTGGCTGGGCGAGCGTGTGACCGCGGTACACGAGAGCCTGTCGCTCAAGCGCTTCGACAGCGCCTGGGTGCAGGCAATGCTTCCGTTTCGCATGCCGCGTGTGGCTGGCTGAGTCAACGTGTCAGGGCAGCATCCAGACCTTGGACTCGTAGGCTTTCATCGGCTCGAGAGCCCAGCCCGGCGGCGGCTCCTTGATGCCTTGCGCGTCTGCCAGGTCGAGCTTGCGGGCCACCAGCTGCGCGCAGTGGCGCAGGGTTTGCAGGTCTCTCTCGCGCAGCTGCGGATTGGGCGCTGAGCTGAAGCAGCACAGCGTGCCATAGGCGCGCCCCCCCTTCAACACCACCGGCGTGCTGAGGTGGGCTCCGATTGAGAACGGCAAAGGCGGCAGGTCGGTGCCGCGCGGCAAGGCCGCCACGTCCTGGATCAGCTCGGGCAGCCGGCCGTCAACCACGCGCTGGCAATAGGTTTCCTCCAGCGGGTTGGAGTCGCCGGCATGCAAGGCGGGTGCCGAGTTGGAGCGGTCGACGAAGCGGAATACGCGTTGACCGTCGACGAACTCGGAGACGAACACCACATCGAGGCTCATGCGCTCGCGCAGCATGCGCAAAACTTCATTGACCGAGCCGTCGAGCAAGGCGTCGCTCGAATCAGCGGTCGCGATCAGGAGCTCGGAGATGACGACGCTGACATCGTCCATTTCAAATTGGCGAAAAACATTCATGGTGCAGGAGCGAAATCTGTGGGCACGCGCGGTTATACGGCGCGACACGCGCTTCGGATGCACCCACCCTGGCCAGTTCGTGACAAAGTGTCGAGCGACAGGCCCCGGTCAGAAAACGGCGTGGTCGCCACGCTCGGCCACACTGCGGCCCGCCAGCAGACGTGCGTAGAAATCGAACAGCGTGTCGCTGCCCGTCGAAGGTGTGGCCGCCGCGTCATAGCGGCCCGACACCGGGTCCAGCACCAGCATCGACTCGGTGGCGTAGTAGCGGCCGATGCGCGCGAGCTCGGCCTTGGCCACGAGTGCGGGCAGCACACGGCCGGCGGCGCCCAGCACGCCGACGATCGCATCGAGCATCGCCACCGGCACCTGTTTGAATCGCGCCGGCCGACCCAGCAGCGCAAACAGGTGTTCACCCTGTTGGCGCGGCGTGATGGCCGGGCCTGGCCCGCCGATCGGCAACACCCGGTTGCGTCGGGTCGGATCGTCGAGACAGCCCGCCAGGTAGTCGGCCAGGTCGTCGTCGCTGATGGGCTTGCAGGCCGTGAGCTGGCCGTCGCCGAACACCAGGAACGGCCGGCCGCGTTTCACCCGCTCCACCTGCCCCGAGAGCGACTTGAAAAACGCCGTCGGGCGAACGATGGAGTAAGCGAGGCCAGAGTCGACCAGCACTTTCTCGAAAGCCAGCTTGGCCTGCTGAAAACCGAGCAGCGGTTTTTGCACGCAGATCGCCGACAGCAAGACGACCTGCGACACACCGACATGGCTGGCCGCCTCGAGCGCATGCACGTGCGCCTGGTGGTCGATGGCCCAGGCATCGCGGAGTGCGCCGGTGCGCGAGGCCAGGCACGACACCAGCGCGTCGAAGCGCTCGCCACAGAATCCGTCGCGCGACAGCGATGCAGGGTCGCTCACCTCGCCGAAGCGCGTGGTGGCGCCGGCAAAGAGCCGCACGCTGTCTTGCGGCGCCAGCGTGCCGCCCACGCCCGCCCGTGGGCGCACGAAGCACACCACTTCGTGGCCACGCTGCACGAGTGCCCGCACGGTCGCGCGGCCGATGGTGCCGGTGGCACCGAGCACGAACACGCGCCGCGGCTGGGATGAGCGCACGCCTTCGGCGCGCATCGGATCGAGTCGGCTCATGATCATGGCACTTGAGCCTCGCGTCCGGCTAGCGAAGAAACGCGCTCAGCGGCACGAGCGACGCGCTTGCAGCCTCTTCCTGCGGCAGGTGACCCACCGAAGGCAGCGCAAGCAGGCGGCTGCCGGGAATGGCCTTGAGATAGTCGGCCGAGTTCGCAAAGGGAATCATGGCGTCGCGTTCGCCCCAGATCAGCAGCGTGGGCGCGCGAATGCGGTTCAGCAGCGGCACCGGATCGGCCAGCACGGTCTGTTGCAGCCGTGCAAGCAGCGCGTCTCGGTTGCCGGGGCCGAGCATCAGATCGTGGTACCGGGTGAGCAGCTCGTCGGTCAGCGCGCTCGGGTCGGCGTAGGCCGGCAACAGGTTCGTGCGCAGCACCGGCTTGGGCAGCACCTGGCGCATCAGCTTCAAAGCGGCCGGCACATCGGGCGGCTTTCCGTAGGCAAAGCCGGGGCTTGCGAAGCCGTCGGGCGACACCAGCACCAGCTTGTCGACACGCTGCGGATGCTGCGCAGCGAAGGCCCAGGCCATGCGGCCTCCGATCGAATGACCAACCAGGCTCGCGCGTTGCAGGCCCAGGCGATCCATCAGCACGATCATCAGCTCGGCCGTGCGGGTGTCGGTGTAGTCACCGGCCGGATCGGGCGGGCTCAAGCCGCTGCCGGGCAGGTCGAAGCGGATCACCCGGTGGGTGGCGCTCAGCCCCTGCGCCCAGGGCTCCCAGGTGTGCAGGCTCGAACCGAAGCCGTGGATCAGGACCACGGCCGAGGCGTCCTTCGCGCCGGTGTCGCGTACGTGCAACCGCCAGGCGCCCAGTTGCACCATGTCGCTCGGTGCGGCCAGGTAGCGCGCATCGAGCAGGCTGCGCTCCTTGTCCGGCGTCCAGAGCCACCAGGCGAGCAGCGCAATGGCCAGCAACGCAGCGCCCAGCAGCACGGGCTTCAAGCGCGAGTGCCGGTCATTCGGGCGGCCGCGTGCGGTCGCGGCGCAGCTTCCACAGGTCCCACACCGCAAGCCCGAGCACCACGCCGATCACCAGCGCGAGTTCGAGCGCGACGAGCCAGCCCGAGCTCATGTCGCGAGGTCCGAGCGGCTCACCCGCGCTGAGGCGGCCTGCCGCTCGCGCTGCTCCAGGCGCGCGAACAGCTCGGCCGTCCACACCAGGCGCTCGGCGATGCTGCGGCGTGGCGGCGAATCGACACGCGGTGATGCGGCCAGCGCGGCGTCGACCAGCAAGCGTGTGGCCGCTAGCGGCGGCGCAGGCCGCGCCGAGGCAGACGGCACCAGCTGCGCCACCGAGCGCAGCAGCAGCCAGGCCTTGCGCGAGCGCGCCACATGGGCGCGGGCGCTCACCGAATCAAGCCCGCGCCGTGCCACCTCGTGGCCGATCGCGGCGTACATAAAGCGCGCCGCGTTGATGCCGGGTCGGCACGCCAGCGGCAACTTCGCCACGCCATCGCCGACACGCTCGTACAACACGTCGGCCGCATCGAGCAAGCGCCTGACCACGCTGGCCAGCGCCGGGCTGAAGGCCGGTTGCGCCAGCCACGCGTCGGCGTCGAGGCCGGCCTCGGCCATCCATTCGCGCGGCAGGTAAAGCCGCCCCATGCGCGCGTCTTCGCCCACGTCGCGCGCGATGTTGGAGAGCTGCATCGCCACGCCCAGCTCGCAGGCACGCGCCAGGCCGTCGGGCGTTCGCACGCCCATCAACAAGGCCATCATCGCGCCGACGGTGCCGGCCACACGCGCGGCGTAGTCGTGCAGGTCGGCGAGCGTGTCGTAGCGGCGGCCTTGCAGGTCCCACTCGAAGCCTTCGAGCAAGGCATCGAACAGCTCGGCCGGGATGTGGTGGCGCTCGACCACCACCGCCAGCGCCCGGTCGGTCGGTTCGTCTTGCGGCGTGCCGGCGTAGGCCAGGCGCAGGCGCTCGCGCAGGCGCTCGACGGCGCTGCGGCTGCTCTTGACGCAATCGCCTTGCGCGTCGACCGCGTCATCGGCCAGGCGGCAAAACGCATACAGCGCCGACGCCGGCTCGTGCACACCGCGCGGCAGCAGAAGCGAGGCGGCCAGAAACGTCTTGGAGCCGTGGCGCAGCGCAGCGCGGCAGGCTGCGAGGTCGGCCCGCGTGCTCGCGGTCTGCGATTCAGGCGGGCGCCACCCGAACATCGTGGGGAGTGGCTGCGCGAGAGGTCTGGATCGTGTCTGCATGAGGAACCACCGAGTCGAGTACACGGGCTGAAGAGAGCACACCGGGCAGGCCCGCACCGGGGTGCGTGCCGGCGCCCACCAGGTACAGGCCCGCGAGCTCTTCGCTGCGGTTGTGCGGGCGGAACCAGGCGCTTTGTGTCAGCACCGGTTCGAGCGAAAACGCGGCACCACGAAACGACGAGAGCCGGTCTTGAAAGTCTTGCGGGGTGAGCAGGCGCGAGCTGACGATCTCATCGGCGAGACCCGGCAGCAGCGTTGCCTGCAGCCGCTGCTCGATGGCACGGCGGTAGGGCTCGGCTTGCGTCGCCCAATCGGTGCCGCTCTGCAGGTGTGGCACCGGCGACAGCACATAGAAGGCGTCGCAGCCGGGTGGCGCGAGCGACGGGTCGGTCGCCGTCGGGCGGTGCAGGTAGAGGCTGAAGTCGTCGGCCAGGTGCTTGCGGTCGAAGATGTCGGTCAGCAACTCGCGGTAGCGCGGCCCCAGCGCAATGGTGTGGTGGGCCACGTCGGGGTATTGGCGTTTGGTGCCGAAGTACCAGACAAAAAGGCTCATCGAATAACGCGCACGCTCGATGCGCCGGTCGGTCCAGCGCTTGCGGTGCTCGGGTGCGACGAGGTGGCGATAGGTCCAGGCCGAGTCGGCGTTCGACACCACCACGTCGGCCTCGATCTTTTCGCCGCTTTCCAGCAGCACGCCATTCGCTCTGGCGTGTTTCCCGCCGTTCTTGACGGTGATCTGCGCCACACCCCGGTTGCAGCGCACGGCACCGCCCTGCCCTTCGATCAGGCCCACCAGGCCCTTGACCAGACTGCCGGTGCCGCCCATCGGAAAGTGCACCCCCCAGCGCCGCTCGAGGAAGGCGATCAGGCAATAGACCGAAGTGGTCGAAAACGGGTTGCCGCCCACCAGCAGCGACTGGAAGGTGAGCACCACGCGCAGCCGCTCGTCTTTCACGTGCTTGCAAGCCAGCGAGTAGACGGTGCGGTAGCCCTCGAGCTTGAGCAGGTCGGGCAGCACACGTGCCATGTCGGCCCATGAATCGAAGGGCACGTGGCCGAGCTGCTCGAAGCCGACCTTGAAGATCGCCTCGCTCGCCTTCAGAAAACGCTCGTAGCCCGCGACGTCGTCAGGAGAGAAACGCGCCACCTCGGCTCGCATGGCCGCGGCGTCGCCGCTGTAGTCGAAACACTCGCCGTTGTCGAAACGAATGCGGTAGTAGGGCGCGACCGGGCGCAGGTCGATGTCATCGGACATGCGTCGCCCGCACAGCGCCCACAGCTCTTCGAACATGAAGGGCGCGGTGATGACCGTCGGGCCGGCGTCGAAGGTGAAGCCGTCCTGGCGGTGCACATAAGCGCGGCCGCCTGGCGCGTCGAGCTTCTCGAGCACGGTGACGCGGTAGCCGCGCGCACCCAGGCGCACTGCCGCTGCCAGGCCCCCAAAGCCACTGCCGATCACAACAGCGTGCGGCCTGGCTTGAGCGGAGGGTGTCAACATGTCGCAATACTAAGAGTGTCAGAGTAAACTGACAACCCGAACTTACACAGGCATTCCCTGATCGATGCGCAGCGCCTCGAGGGTGAGGCGCGCCACCTCGGCCGGCCGCTCCTCGTGCACCAGGTGGCCGGTGCATTGCACCAGCTCCAGCGAGCGAGCGCACTCCGCCGGGATCAGCGCCTGCACCCGCCGCGCATCGCGTGGCGGCACGGCGCGGTCGTTGGCGCCGACGATCATTTCCAGCGGCGTCAGCAGCTGGGCCAGGTCACGTGCCAACGGCCGCAAATCCCATCGCGACATCATGCCCAGCGCACCGGCAGCGTGCTGCGCATTGCGCACCAGCGTGCCGTACAAGGCTATGCCCTCTTCATCGAGCGCGGAGCCGGTGCCCGCGATCAGCTTCTCGATGGCCACGCGGTCCCAGCTGCGGCTGGCAAACAGCTGCGGCGCAAACGGTGTGGCCGCCATCAGCCGGGCCACCGGCGGGAACAGCAGGCCAGGCAGCCCCGCGAGCGGCAGAAACGCGCCATTGATCGCGACCAGCGCCAGCGGCTGCAACGCGCCGTCGAGCACCAGGCGCGCGCCGATGGCCGCGCCCGCCGAGTGGCCGACAACCAGTTCCACCTCGCATCCCAGCGCCTTCACCAGCGCCGCGATGGCGCGCGCCATGCCAGGCAGGGAAAGCTGCGCGATCGGCGGTGTGCCGGTGAACGCGTGGCCGGGCAGGTCCATCGCAACCACCGTGTAGTGCCTTGCCAGCAGCGGCATCAGGCCACGCCAGGAGTGCACCGACGCACCGGTGCCGTGGATCAGCAGGGCGACCGGACCAGATCCCATTTGCTGCACATGCCAGCGCAGGCCACCGGCTGGCACGAAGCGGCTCGCATCGCGGTGCGGCCACCGGCGGCCTTCACGATCCCAACTCAGGGCTGCACTCATTGGATCGACGCCGCCCGCACCGCCTGCGACAGGGTGGCCGCGCCCGCGTGGGGCAGCGGCAGGTAGCGCGCGCCCATCGCCTGCGCGAGCAAACGAGCGGTCTCCTGCGGCTGCGGCGAGGTGTCAAGCAAGAGCGATGAAAAGCCGTCGAGGCGCAACTGCCGTGCGGCGGCCAGCGCGTCGTCGTTGGCGCGTGCCCGCCCGGGTGTGCCGTCGCGCGCGATGTTGGCGCGGCCATCGGTGAGCAACACGATCACCGGCGTGGCGCCACGCCGCGCCACGGTCTCGGCCAGCGTGTGGGCCGAGGCGATGCCGGCCGCCAGCGGCGTGCCACCACCACCGGGCAGGCCGGCCAGGCTGCGCTTGGCACGCACCAGCGAACGGGTCGGCGGCAGCAGCAGCTCGGCCCGGGTGCCGCGAAACGCAATCACCGCCACGCTATCGCGACGCACATAACAGTCGGCCAACAGCAGCTCGACCGCACCCTTGGTCTCGGCCAGGCGTTGCAGCGCGGCCGAACCCGAGGCGTCGACGACAAATACCGTCGTGGTTTCGCTGCGCTGCTTGAAGCGCCAGACACGAAAGTCTTCACGCAGCACCTGGATGCGCGTGCTGAGGGCCTGCCCCGCTGCCCCGGCCTCGCGACGGCGCAGCGCCTGCCACGGGGCTGCCGCCCGCAGCGTCTCGATGACATTCAGGCGCGCGCCACCGTGCGGCTCGCCACGGCGCACGCCGACCGGCCGGCCGCGCGATGGGCCCAGCCGCGCTGCGCCGACGCGCCCGGCAGCGGGCGAGCGCCGCGTCTTGGCGTCGCCCAGCGCCAGCGCGGCCAGCAGGCCGGGCGGAAGCGCGGCCAAGGCGGCTTCAAGCACCACCTCGTTGAGCTCGCCCTGGCCGGCCTCGGCCACATCGGCCTCGGGCGGGTTCGCCTCGGTGTCGGTCGGCGCGGGCTGCTGCGCCGATTCGTCGGGCTCGGGCTGCTCGGGGGCGGGCTCGTCGGCGGATGATTCGCTCGCCGCCGGCAGCCGGGTCGCACGCGGAGCGAGCACCAGGCCGGATGCCAGGGCAGCGTCTTGCGTGGTCACCTCGTCGCGGCCATCGAGCGCCGCAGCGGCGCGCGCAGCGCGGCAAGCCAGCATCGGCGCGCGCACCGAGGCGATGCCGAGTGCGATCGAGGTGGCGCACAAGCCTTCAACGATCTCGTCGGCCGTGCGCACCTGCGCGAAGCGCGCGCGCGCCGCAGCCACGTTGTCGCGTGTGAACGGCGCGTCGCTCGCCTCGTCACTCACCCCACCCGAGAGCGTGAGGTGAAAAGCCAGCCGCTCGCGCAGACGCGCCGGCACCTGCTCGTCATCGTCGAGCCCCTCGTCGAGCGCGACCACGCCGATGCGGCTCGCGCTGCGCGCACCGATGCCGTGGCGCTCGGCCACCAGCTCCTGCGTGTCGATGACGGTGGCGATGTGCGCAGCCGTCGAGGCGCTCAGTCGCTCGGCCATGGCGAGCAGCACGACGCCGCCATCGGCCTCGGCCAGCAGCCCACGCTGCGCCACCGGGCGGCCGGCCTGCAAGGTGGCCGACAGATCGAGCCCGCCAAGCAGGCGGTCGTCGTTGATGTGCAGCGGCACGCGCCGCCAGGGTGTGTGGGCCGGCAACAGCTCGGCAAGCCGCGCGAGCCAGCGATCGCGCGCCAGGCCGGCGCCGCTGCGCAACACCACGCCACCGAGCCCGAGCGGGTCGACTGCAAACAGCGCAGCGACCAGG
>NZ_JANOCG010000575.1:0-2736 GCF_031412075.1 Rhizobacter sp. | reverse complement strand
ACGGGCTCCCGGCCCAGCAGGTCTTCGGGCTCGATGTCGCGCACGCGGCTGACGGCGGCGCCTTCGAGCAGTTCGTCGGCCGAAGGCACCGTCAGCACCGGCAGGCCGGCGGAGGCGGCAATGTCGATCGCGCGCCGCTTGGCCGCACCGCGCAGCGCGGGCATCGCGACGATGACGTGGCTCACTTCCAGCCGAAGCGCGTGCTCGGGCAGGCTCGCCAGCGGGCCCAGCACCGACACGCCGCCGATGCGCGAGCGCAGCTTGGCCGGGTCGTCGTCGAGCACGCCGACGACTGACCAGCCGCCGCGGTGCTGGATGCCCGCCAGCAGCATCCGGGCCGCATCGCCGGCGCCCAGCACCAGCGCGCGCCGCGTGTAGCGCGAGCGCCCCGCGAGCCGGCTGCGCACGTGCTCGTAGAACATGCGGTAGGCGATGCGCACGCCGGCCACGCCCATCAAGGCGAAGACCGGGTGCAGCACGAGCACTGCGCGCGGCACCTTGCTCAAGCCGCCGGCCCACACCGCCAGCCCGGCGAGCAGCCCGGCCAGCACGCACGCGATCGTGAGCCGTTTGATCTCGCCGAAGCCGGAAAAGCGCCACATGCCGCGCGGCACGCGCAACGCCATGAACACGCCCATGTACAGCGCGACGATGCCGAACAGCACCCAGTGGTCGTAGCCCGGTCGCGCGCTCAGCCAGCGCTCGAAGCCCAGGCGGAAGAGGTAGGTGAACTGCCAGGCCGCCGCGATCATGGACGCGTCGATCACCAGCGACAGCGGCTCGCGGTGCGGGCGCAGCAGGGTGAGGGCGTGGTCGAGGCGCTGCCAGCGGTTCATGCAGGGTTCACGCTCTTGGCGCCGTGTGCCGCGCGCCGGGCGACGCATCGCTGGCCAGCGCGGCCAGCGTGCGGGCGATGATCTTCAGGTCACCCCACAGCGTGGCGGTGTCGACGTAGCGCTCGGCCAGGCGCAGCTTCTCGGGCAGCACCTGCTCGACGTAAGCACGCTGCGGGTCGGCCGCGCGGGCGAGCAACTCGCTCTCGCGCCGGAACGCGATCGACGCCAGGTCGGTCAGGCCGGGGCGCACGCTCAGCACCTTGTCGCGCACGGCGGCCGGGTACAGCGCCACGTACTGCGGCACCTCGGGCCGCGGGCCCACCAGGCTCATGGCGCCGCGCAGCACGTCGATCAACTGCGGCAGCTCGTCGAGCTTGCTGCGGCGCAGCCAAGCCCCCGCGCGCGTGATGCGCGGGTCGGCGCCCACCGTGAGCGGCCCGCCTGCCACGTCGCCGGCCGCCACCATGGTGCGCAACTTGTGGATGCGGAACAGCGCGCCACCACGCCCCACACGCTGCTGGCGGAAGAACACCGGCCCAGGCGAATCGAGCTTGATCCAGACGGCCGCCAGCAGCATCGGCAGAGCCAGCAGCAGCAGGCCGGAGACGGCGCCCAACACATCGACCGCACGCTTGAGACCAGCCTTCACAACATGACCACGTGGCGGGCCTGAGCACCGCAAACACTCGCCAGCGAAATACCTCGATCGAGCGTCACGAAACGACCCCCGTGGCGAACCGCCAACGCGAGCAGGTAGGAATCGGTGATCTGCCGTGGGCTCAGCAGGCGATCCCAGTTCACCACGTCCTTGTCCAGCAGGCTCACATCGTCCGGCCAGAACATGTGGTGAGCCGTGGCCGTGGCCTTGCCCAGCCGCTGCGCCACCTCGACAGCGGGCAACCGGCCCAGATAGCTGGATTGAGACAGGATCCGAATGCAGCCGTTCTGCGTCAACGGACACGAAGCCCACCCAGACTTCATGTGCGCGCCGTACCAATCGAGCGCCGTGGCATGTTGCGCGTGTGAGCTGTCGAGCAGAGCGATCAGGACGTTGACGTCCAGCAAGGCGCGCATGCCGTTCGGGCGCACGGTGCTAGACGCCCTCAATGTCGCGCAGCCGGTTCACATGCTCGTTGGTGACCACGAAGCCTCGCGAAGGAAAGGGCTCGAAGCCACCCACCGAAACAGTCCCTTTCGCGCGCCGCGACTTGGCCGCACTGCCCACCATGCCGGTCAGCGCTTCTCGGGCAAGACGCGACAACACCGCGCCAGCACTTCGGCCTTCGCGCCTTGCGAGGTCTTTGACGGCAGTCAACACGTCTTCTTCGATGTCGATCGTCGTGCGCATGATGTGATGAGTTGATGCGGTGATGCGCCTCATTCTATCGGCGGCCTCCGAGGATCGACAGCGCCTGCCGCACCGCCACCACCACCCGCGCCACGTCCGCCTCGCCCATCTTCGAGTAGACCGGCAGGCTCACCATGCGCTCGTAGGCGCGCTGGCTGTGCGGGAAGTGCTCGGCGCGCAGGCCGTAGCGCTCGCGCCAGTAGGGGTGCTGGTGCAGCGGGATGTAGTGCACGCTGACGCCGATGCCGAGCGCGAAGAGGCGATCGATGAAGGCATCGCGGTCCATGCCGGCGTCGTCGGTCAGGCGGACGACATACAGGTGCCACGCATGCAGGTCGCCTTCGGCGGCGCGCGGCGGCAGCGTGAGCGGCAGGTCGGCAAAGGCGTCGTCGTACGCCGCCGCGATCTCGGCGCGGCGCTGCTGGAAGGCGCGCGCTTTCTTGAGCTGGTGGATGCCCAGCGCCGCGGCGATGTCGGTCAGGTTGTACTTGTAGCCGGGCGCCACCACCTCGTAGTACCAGCTGGGCGTCTTGGCGGTGAAGCGGTCGAAGG
>NZ_JANOCG010000574.1:0-10732 GCF_031412075.1 Rhizobacter sp. | reverse complement strand
CGCCCCTCCTGGGCAGACTTTCGGGTGGTGAATTGCTGCGAAGTAGCGACATGTCGTCGGTGCAACGCAGTGCTTTTTCAACTTGATCAAGGAGAAATGTAATGGCAACTGCAAAGAAAACCGCGGCAAAGAAGGCTCCGGCCAAGAAGGTCGCTGCTAAGAAGGCGACCGCCAAGAAGGTCGTAGCGAAGAAGAAGCCGGCGGCCAAGAAGGCTGCTCCGAAGAAGGCTGCTGCCAAGAAGGCCGCACCGAAGAAGGTTGCTGCTAAGAAGGCCGCACCGAAGAAGGCTGCTGCCAAGAAGGCCGCACCGAAGAAGGCTGCTGCTAAGAAGGCTGCGCCCAAGAAGGCCGCTGCCAAGAAGGCTGCGCCCAAGAAGGCTGCTGCCAAGAAGAAGCCTGCTGCGAAAAAGGCGGCGGCCAAGAAGCCTGCTGCCAAGAAAGCCGCGAAGAAGCCTGCTGCCAAGAAGCCGGCTGCCAAGAAGGCGGCCCCCGCACCTGCTGCCCCTGCTGCGAAGCCCGCAGCAGCCCCGGCTGCAAAGACTGCGCTCAGCCCTGCTGCTGCGTGGCCGTTCCCGACGGGCGCCAAGCCCTGAGAGAGCGAGCGGTAAGTACGAAACCCGGCGTCGGCCGGGTTTTTTTATGGTCGATGACGACCCCTCGGCCGGTGGATACACCGGCCGATCCCCCGAGGGGATGGCGGGCCGGCTTGCGAGCGGCCCGGCGCTCGGCCCGCCTCCGCTTCGTTTACCACATCACACGGCGCTCAGCGCTTTACAGGCCCAGTACGCTGCGGTCGATGACGTGGTTCTGCCCACCCCGGCTGGCGATCTTCAGCGCGCCGATGCGGTTGCCCAGCGTCACACAACGCTCCAGATCCCAGCCGCGCTCCAGGCCGTAAAGCAGCGCGCCACGGAAGGCATCGCCACAGCCCGTGGGGTCGAGCACTTGTTCGGCGGCCACACCAGGCACCAGGGTGCGCCGGCCTTGTTGCCACAGCTCGCAGCCCTGGGCGCCCAGGGTGACGATCACACCGCGCAGGTGTGACTTCGACAAACTCTCCAGCGTCTTGCCGGTGCGTTCGCACAGCATGCGACCTTCATAGTCGTTGACAGCGACCCAGGTGGCCTGGCTCACGAACTTGTTCAACTCATCGCCGTTGAACATCGGCAGGCCCTGGCCCGGGTCGAAGACGAACGGGATCTTGGCGGCGGCGAACTGCTCGGCGTGCTGCAGCATCGCGTCGCGGCCATCGGGGGCGACGATGCCCACGCGGATGTCGCTGCGGTTCGCCGGCACGGCGGTCAGGTGGGCCGACTGCATCGCGCCCGGGTGGAACGCGGTGATCTGGTTGTTGTCGGTGTCGGTGATGATGATCGCTTGCGCGGTGTAGGTGTCGGACTCGACACGCACGAACTCGGTGCTCGCGCCCCAGGTCTTCAGGCGCGCGAGATAGTCCTGCCCATCTGAGCCCACGGCGGCCATCACCAGCGGCTCGCCCCCCAGTTGGCGCAAGGTGTAGGCGATGTTGCCGGCGCAGCCACCAAACTCGCGGCGCAGCGTGGGCACAAGGAAGGACACGTTGAGGATGTGCACCTGCTCCGGCAGGATCTGCTCGGCAAACCGGCCTGGGAAGGTGGTGATGGTGTCAAACGCGAGTGAACCGCAGATCAGGGCCGACATGAAACGCTCCAGAAGGTGACGGGGATCGCGGCGAGCCGCAAACGAGATTCAGGGGTAAAAGATTTCGACCGTGTAGCTGCTGATGCGCCGCGGGTCGGTGGACGACAGCAGCAGTTGCATGCTGGACTCGCTCTCTGGCGCGAGCACGCTCGACGCCACACGGAAGTCGCTCGGCGACAGCGCCCGGCGGGCCACCAGCTGCCCACTGAGGTCGGTGAGGCGCAGGTCGATCCAGGGCATGGTCAGCGGCAACGCGCCCCGATTGCGCAGCACCACCGCCAGCCGGTAGCTGCTGCCGCCACCGGGGGCCGGTGACAGTCCGCTGCTTTCGACCGTGACGTCATCGATGCGCCGGGGGGCGGCGATCTGGCAACCCAGCAACTCACAGCCTTTGGCGAGCCAGGGGCGGGTGGTCGGCCACTGCGCCGCCGAGAGGTCACGGAAGTGATATGCGCTCTGGCCCAGCAGCGCGCCGATCAGCACCAGGCTGAGCAAGGACAACATGACGCGCATCGCCGGGCTGCGCCAGCGTTCGCGGTGTTTGGCTTGTTGAACGAAGCCGGGGCCGCGCCGAGCGGCCTCTTGTTTGGCGCGCGCTTCCTTGACCGAAGAACGGGCGATGCCTGTGCCTTTGCTGCCCGCAGATTTGGGTTTGCCGTCGGCCAACAACGCGGTGTTGAACTGCGCGTCGGCGAAGTCGACACGGTCACGTGCCCTGATGGCCTGAGCCGGCGTTTGCTCGACGTCGGCCTGCTCGGGCTGGAAGAAGCGCGAGTGGATGCGGTCGCCGTCGCTCAGCTGGAACACGTCGTCGTCATCGTCCGGCGGCTCGGGTTGTTGCTGGGCCTCGAACGCGGCGGAGACGGAGGCGGCGAGTGGCGTCGGCGGGGCGATCGGCGGCTTCCAGTTGGGAGGCGCGTCGCGCTCCAGGTCGAACAGGCCTTCGATCGCGTTGAAAACCTCGTTGCAGCGACCGCAACGCACCCAGCCTTCAGACACCTTGAGCTGGTCTTGAACGACTCGAAAGACGGTACCGCATGAAGTGCAACGAGTGGCCAAGCTCATGGCGAAATCATGCCATGCCGATTCATGCGGGGCGACGCGCGGTCATGAGAATCCAACCGTCTTCGCTGTCGCTCACGCCCAACTCGCACCACGGTGCGTAGGCCTGCGTCAGCTCGTCGGCCTGGCGTTCGAGGATGCCGGCCAGCACCAGCGAGCCGCCGGCACTCACGTGGCCACACAGCAGCGGTGCCAGCAGCTTGAGCGGCGTCGCCAGGATGTTGGCCAGCACGAGCTCGTATTGACCTTGCGCGGCATCGGGCAAACCCGCCTTCAGATGCACGCGGTTGGCCTGGGCGTTCGCCAGCGTGGACTCCACCGCGGCCGGGTCGATGTCGACCGCGTCGATGTGTTGCGCGCCGTGCAGCGCCGCGCCGATGGCGAGGATGCCGGAGCCACAACCGTAGTCGAGCACCCGCGGCCACGTTTGAGCATGTTGCGCCGTCCAGCGCAGGCACATGCGCGTGGTCGGGTGGGTACCGGTGCCAAACGCCAGCCCCGGGTCGAGGCGGATCACCTGCTGAGCTTCGGCCGGCGGTTGGTGCCAGGTCGGCACGATCCAGAACGTGGGCGTGATGGCCACCGGCGCGAACTGCGACTGGGTCACACGCACCCAGTCTTCATCAGGCACGGTCTGAAGTGACTGCAGGTGAATGCCTTGCGCCCAGTCTTGCGCCAATAACAAGGTGGCCGCTTCGGTGGCGGTTTCTTCCCTGTTGAACAATGCCTTCAAGATCGACCGCTGCCAGCCACCGCGCGGTGCCGGCATGCCGGGTTCGCCGAACAGCGCACGCTCGGAGGCGGTGTCGGCATCGGCGTCTTCGACCGACACCGACAGCGCCTCCAGTTCGTCCATCAAGGCATCGGAGACCGACTCGACCAGGTCTTCCGGCACCAGCAGCAGCAGCTCGACCATCTCAGCGCTTGTGTTCGCTCATCCAGCCTTCCAAGTAGTGGATGCTGGTGCTGCCTTCGATGAACTTGGCATCGGCCATCAGCTCGCGGTGCAGCGGGATGTTGGTCAAGATGCCTTCGACCACCGTCTCCGACAGGGCGATGCGCATGCGGGCCAGGGCCTGGTCGCGGGTGTCGCCGTGGGTGATGATCTTGCCGATCATCGAGTCGTAGTTGGGTGGCACGAAGTAGTTGGTGTACACGTGCGAGTCGACGCGCACGCCGGGGCCGCCCGGTGGGTGCCACATGGTGATGCGGCCCGGTGAGGGCGTGAACTTGTACGGGTCTTCGGCGTTGATGCGGCACTCGACCGCGTGGCCACGCATCTCGATCTGGCGTTGCGTGAACGGCAGCTTTTCGCCGGCGGCCACGCGGATCTGCATCTGCACGATGTCGATGCCGGTCACCAGCTCGGTCACCGGGTGCTCCACCTGCACACGCGTGTTCATCTCGATGAAGAAGAACTCGCCGTTTTCGTACAAGAACTCGAAGGTGCCGGCACCGCGGTAGCCGATCTTGCGGCAGGCCGCCGCGCAACGGTCGCCGATGCGCTCGATCACCCGGCGCGGGATGCCCGGCGCCGGCGCTTCTTCGATGATCTTCTGGTGGCGGCGCTGCATGGAGCAATCGCGCTCGCCCAGCCAGACGGCATTCTTGTGCTCGTCCGCCAGCACCTGGATCTCGATGTGGCGCGGGTTCTCGAGAAACTTCTCCATGTACACGGCCGGGTTGCCGAAAGCCGCACCGGCTTCGGCGCGTGTGGTCTGCACCGCATGCAGCAAGGCCGCTTCGGTGTGCACCACCCGCATGCCGCGGCCGCCGCCGCCGCCCGAGGCCTTGATGATCACCGGGTAGCCGACCGCGCGGCCCTGCTTGATGATCTCTTTGGGGTCGTCGGGAAGTGCGCCTTCAGAGCCGGGCACGCAAGGCACGCCCGACTTGATCATGGCCTGCTTGGCCGAGACCTTGTCGCCCATGATGCGAATGGATTCTGGCGTCGGGCCGATGAAGGTGAAACCGCTTTGCTCCACCCGCTCGGCGAAGTCGGCGTTTTCAGACAGGAAGCCGTAGCCGGGGTGGATGGCCTCGGCGTCGGTCACTTCGGCCGTCGAGATGATGGCCGGCATGTTGAGGTAGCTCTGCGCGGAAGCGGCCGGGCCGATGCACACGGCTTCGTCGGCCAGCTTCACGTACTTGGCGTCGCGGTCTGCTTCGGAGTAGACGACGACCGACTTCACGCCCATCTCGCGGCACGCACGCTGGATTCGAAGGGCGATCTCCCCTCGGTTGGCAATCAATATCTTCTTGAACATGCCCCGCCTTATTCGATGATGAACAAGGGCTGCCCGAACTCGACGGCCTGGCCGTTTTCGCAGAACACCTTGGTCACGGTGCCCGACTTGTCGGCCTCGATCTCATTCATGATCTTCATCGCTTCGATGATGCAGATCGGCTCGCCTTCCTTGATGGTGGAGCCCACCGACACGAAGGGTTTGGCACCCGGGCTGGCCGCGCCGTAGAAGGTGCCGACCATGGGCGACTTGACGGTGTGGCCAGCGGCAACCACGGGTGCGGCTTCGGCCGCGGGGGCGGCAGCGGCCACAGGCGCCGCCGGGGCGGCGGCCAAGGGTGCGGCTTGCTGATAGGCCACCGGTGCAGCGGTCACGGCGTGCGGGTCGGCCTTGACGATGCGAACCTTGCCGTCCGCTTCGGTGATCTCCAGCTCGGAGATGTTGGATTCGGACACCAGGTCGATCAGTGTCTTGAGTTTGCGCAGGTCCATGTGTTCTCCAACTCCTGTCGTTTTAATGTGCAGCGGGGGTCGCCAGCGAGGGCGAGCCGCGGAGGATCAAGCCGACCGCGCAGGCCGGCTTTGCGGGCCGCGCCTGAGCACGTGCCCCAGGGCGAGGCGGTAGCCCTCGGCGCCCAGCCCGACGATCACGCCTTCGGCGAGATCTGAAAAGTAGGAATGGTGGCGAAACGCTTCACGGCGGTGAACGTTCGACAAGTGCACTTCGATGAAGGGGATGGCCACCCCGGCCAGCGCATCACGCAGGCCCACGCTGGTATGCGTCAAAGCGGCCGGATTGATGATGATGAAGGCCGTGCCGTCGAGCCGCGCGGCTTGCACCCGGTCGATCAAGGCGCCTTCATGGTTGCTTTGGAAGCTCGCCAGCGTGGCGCCGGCATCGGCTGCGATCTTCTCGAGTTCGGCATTGATCTGATCCAAAGTCACCGACCCATACACCTCGGGCTCGCGGGTGCCGAGCAGGTTGAGATTGGGGCCGTGAAGGACGAGGATCTGCATGAGCTCTGAGCCGCTTCAAAAGCGAAGGCTGAACTTTACGCGTTTTGAGTGCCGTTCAACGCACAAAGCCAAATTATTGACCTTTCGGTACCTTAGCCCAGTTTGGCGACCCAGTCGCTCAGCTCTTGCTCGGTCACGATGCCGAGTTTGCGAAAAACCGCTGCACCCCGGCGGTCGAAGATCACGCTGAAAGGCAAGCCGCCGCCGGGGTTGCCGAGAGAGCGGGCCAAATCGACTCCGTTGAAGCCGGCCAGGCCGATCGGGAAACCCACGGGCAGCTTGGCCAGGAACTCGCGCACCGGCGTCGGCCCGTCAACCGCCAGGCCAACCACCCGCCAGCCCTTGGCCTGGTGTTGGCGATAAAAGCGGTCGAGCAGCGGCATCTCTTTGACGCAGGGTGCGCACCAGGTCGCCCAAAAATTGAGCACCAGCGGTTGGCCGAGCAAGGGCGCCATGGCCAGCTCGCCGCCGCCGGGCTGGTCGAAGCGCTGCGCCCAGAGAGCGAGCTCGGCCTCATTCAGCCGGCCGCTCTGGCCTTGCCACCAGGCCCAACCAGCACCACCCGCTGCGGCGGTCAGGGCCACACCACCGGTGGCGAGCATCTGGCGGCGGTTCAAGCGGCGCTTTCCATCAGGCGTCGCAGGGCCGCCAGGTCGCCGCGTTCGGTGTTGCCGCGGGCATCGGGTTTCAGCGCGCCACGCAGGTCGTCGTGGTCGAGGATGCTCAGGTGAACTGTCACCACCTCGCCCAGCTCGGGGCTGGGGCTGCTGACACTCAGCACGTCGATGGTCTCGCCGCGCGGGCCGCCGACGCTGCCCACGTCGTAGTCAATACGTTTGTCGATCAGGGCCAGCTCGGCTTCTTTGGAGTCGTCACAGAACAACTGCAGATGCACGCTGTTCAGGCGGGTGGCGGTGCCGCGCCAGACCGCGCCGGTGAGGTGGGGGCGAAAGGCCTGCAGCCGCTCCATCCAGACCAGGGCCACTTTGCGCATGGCCAGCAGCTCGCCCGGCTGGGTGTCGGCGCAGAAGAGTTGCAGGTAGCTGCGCACCTCGTCTTCGACTTCGTCGTTGCCGGGCAGGTCGACCGAGCGCATGCCGCCTTTGCCCAGCAGCTTGGCGGCGCGGCGCTTGGCCGGGCCGTACTCCATGCCTTCTTCGACGATCAACCGGGCGGCGGCGCTGGCCAACTCGGCGCTGAGGTAGGAACTCATGCGGGTGATTCTAGAAACCGGAGAGCGCCGATCAGGGCAATTCCACGCCGCCCATGCGGGCAGCCACGGTCGAGGCGCGGCTGAGCACGTAGGGCGACGACGGCCGCTTCTCGAAGCGCTTGGGAGCCGGCAGCATCACCGCCAGCCGGGCCGCGGCGAAGCTGCCCAGCTGCTGGGCGCTGACATGAAAGTAGTGCCGCGCGGCAGCTTCGGCGCCGAACAGGCCTTCGCCCCACTCGACGTTGTTCAAATAGATCTCGAGGATGCGCCGCTTGCTCAACACCGCCTCCAACATGAAGGTGATGACAAACTCCTGGCCCTTGCGCGCCAGGCTGCGCTCACCGGCGAGGAACAGATTTTTGGCCAACTGCTGGGTGATGGTGGAGCCGCCGACGATCTTGGGCTCTTTGAGTTTGGGCGCCTGCGGGCGGGGGGCTCGGGTGGCTTGGCGTTGCTGGCGCTCGTTGAGCTTTTCGACCTGAGCCTCGGCGCGCTGGTTCTTTTCCCAGGCTTTTTCGAGCGCGTCCCATTCCACGCCGCTGTGTTCGGCAAAACCGGCGTCTTCAGAAGCGATGACGGCGCGCTTGAGGTGGTCGGAGATCTGTGCGTCGGCGACCCACTGCTGGCTCCACAACAAACGGTGTTGCTCGCCCACGATGCGGCGGATCTCGGAGCGTTGGAAGGTGGTGGACTGCGGGTCGACCACCACCATCAGCGTCACCCGCGCCAGGAAGTAGAGCTGCAGCGCCAGCGCCGAGAGCACGATCAGGCTCAGCAGACGCACGCTGTGGCGCAGGAAAGTTCTCATTCGGCGGCGAGCCGGGAGCGCAGCGCGGCCAGCACGGGAGTGGTGTCGGGGCGAACACCGCGCCAAAGGAAGAAGGCCTCGGCCGCTTGTTCGACCAGCATGCCCAGACCGTCGCGCGCCTGGGCGCCGTGCTGTGTGGCCCAGTTCAGGAAGCCGGCGGCAGCGGGGCCATACATCATGTCCAGCGCGAGACCACCGGGGCGCAACACCGAAGCCGCGACCGGGATCGCCGCGCCTTGCAGGCTGGTGGCGCTGGCGTTGATGACCACGTCGAATGCGGTGCCGCAGTCGGCCAACGGGCGGGCGACGAGAGGGGTGCGGTACTTGTGGGCGAGGGCGGCGTGCCGCTCGACCAAGGCCTGCGCCTTGTCGAGGCTGCGGTTGGCGATGACCAGCTCAGCCGGGCCGCCATCGATCAAGGGGCCGAGCGCACCCGCTGCCGCGCCCCCGGCGCCGATCAGCAGCACACGCTGGCCGCGCAAGATGACGCCAGCGTTGCGCTCGATGTCTCGCACGAGGCCGATGCCATCGGTGTTGTCGGCCAGCCAGCCGTCGGCGTCGAAGCGCAGCACGTTGGCGGCTTGCGCCAGCGCGGCCCGTTCGCTGTGGTGCGCGGCAAGTGCAAACGCATCGAACTTGAACGGCACGGTGACGTTGCAGCCACGACCGCCGTGGTCGGCAAAAGCTCGAATGCTGTGGGCGAACCCGTCCATCGGGCACAACAGGCGGTCGTAGCTCATGGCCTGCCCGGTGGCGGCCGCGAACTGCGCGTGGATGTAAGGCGACTGGCTGTGTTCGACCGGGTTGCCGGCGACGACGTAACGGTCCATAGAGGGTCTTATTTTCCGGTCGTCGAGGTGACCGAGGTTTCGAAACCTTCCTCGCGGGAGAAACGAAAGCGTGTCGGGATCACCAGCTGGTCGGCCTGCTTCTTCATCGCCGCCGAGAAGGGGCCGAAGGGCGCGGCAGCCTGCACGATGGAGATGGCGCGTTTGTCGAGCAGCTTCGACTGCGAAGCCTGCACCACCTCGGTTTCGACGATGCGCCCGGCCGAGTCGACGGTGATGATCATCACCAGCTCGCCATACAGTTTCTTGCCCTGGTATTCGGGAAAGTTGCGCGTGCCACGCTCTTCGATCTTGCGGCGCAGCTGGTCGTAATAGATGGCGTAAACCTCTTCGCGTGTGGCCGGGCTGATGTAGCGCTTCTTGGGCCGCGCGTTTTCTTCGTTGATGCGTTTTTCGATCTCGGCCAGCAGCTGAAGCAGTTGCTTGCGGCGCTCTTCTTGCGAGCGGTCTTGCGGGCGGCCCTGGTCACGCTTCGGGTCGGGCTGCGGCAGCGTGGCCAGCTCGCGTCGCACCTGGGCCAGCAGCTGCTGTTGCGTTTCTTGCAGCTGCTCGATCTGTTTGCGCGCGTCTTCGGCCGACTCGCCGAGTTCGGTGAGTGCCGACGAAGGAAGCGGCGAGGTGGCGCGGCCACGGTCGACGTCACCGCCACCGGCCAGGTTGCGCTGCGCAATCGCCTGTGCCTTGGTCGGCGCTTCGGTCGAGCGCGAGTTGACGAGGATCACCTCGAGCGGCGTGTCCTGGAAGGCGCGGGTGAAACCCTCGGGGTCGATCGCCGGCCAGGCCAGCAGGGCGGCGTGCACCACGACCGAGGTGCTCAGAGCAATCTGCAGGGCGGAAAATTTCTTCAGCATGAGCAGGGTTCAGGCAGCGGGGGCCGATGCTACCGCGGGCTCCTCGCTGGCATCGCCACTCATGTCGATCGCGAGCGTCAGGGGGCCGGCGCTGGCTTCGTCGATTTCGGCGTCTTCGACCACCGCGTCGTCGGCCTGGGTGCTCGGGTCATCGAGGCGCTGCAACACGCTGGCGTGCACGTCGAGCGTCAACAGGTCGGTGCCGGTGATGCGCACGCGCACCCGTGCGCCGCGCGGTAGCCGCTCGGCGCCGATGGCATGGAACACCAGCGGCAGCTCGTCGCTGCGCACCAGGCCTTCTTTCATCACGGCAGCGTCGAGCTCTTGCAGGCCGTGCTGCGCCAGGTACTGAAGCGTCCAGTAGCGTTCGATGCCCTGCTGGAAGCCGTTGTAGGCGCCATAGGCCTCGTCGAAGCTGGAGATGATGGAAAACAGCGCCGCATCTTTCGGCTTGAACGGTGCGGCCAGCGCAGCGGTGCGGCCGTGGCGGGCGCAGGCAATGATCTGCCACTGGTTCACCAGGTCGACGTAGCGGCGCAGCGGCGAGGTGGCCCAGGTGTATTGCGCCACGCCCATGCCGGCGTGCGGCGCGGCCTTGGTGCCCATGCGCACCTTCACGCCCGGCGCCATGCTGGCCTGGCTGCGGTAGATGCCGGGCACACCCAGCTCGTGCAGCCAGCCGCCCCAGGTGCTGTTGGCGAGGATCATGGCCTCGGCCACGATCAGATCAAGCGGCGAGCCGCGGGTGCGGGTGCTGATCAGCACCCTCTCGTCGCCCACCGGCTCGGCGCCTTGGTTGCCATCGAGGCGGAAGTTGTAGTCGGGCCGGTTGAACATCTCCGGCTTGCCACGCACCACCTCACGCCCGACCTTCAGGTGGCGAGCCAGGCGGAAGGTGAAGGCGAGTTCGCTCGCAAAGGCATACGTGGCCGGTGCCTCACCGGTGAGCGTGGCCTCGGTGATCACGCTGTCTAATTGGTCGTGGCGCAAGTTGGCGGCGATGGGCAC
>NZ_JANOCG010000573.1:0-7245 GCF_031412075.1 Rhizobacter sp. | reverse complement strand
ACCAGCACGGTGACGCCGGTTCAATACCGTGTCTCTGAGGGCTCGGTGCCGGGCGTCTCGACGCTCGCAGCGCTGGTGGCTGCGTATCCTGTGCCAGCATTGCCCACGGCGGTCAACACCGCCTCGATGGCGCGCCTGCATTCGCCGGCTGGCTGCACCGTCAACCCTTGCCTGGCCGAGGGGCTGCGTGTCGCATTCGGCCCGTCGTCCACCGCGAGCTACTACCTGTGCGACTACGACGCCAGCAATGGCGCCATGAGCAACTGTGCGGCAGCAGGCTCCGGCACCTATGCGCTGGGTGTAGCACTCGATGGCGTGACACCGATCATGAGCTTCTCGGGGCTGCCGGCGTCGACCAACGTGCAAACCTTCACCCGAGTGTTCGTGCAGCGCAATGGCGTCGTCTACTACGGCTGGAAGGACAAGATCGGCCAGAGCACAACCACGACGCGCCTGAACAAGATCGCGTTTGAAGCCGTTGCCTCACAGCTCGGCATCACCGTGCCGACGATCGATGCGACGCCATCGGCCTACATCGGAACCTGGGGTGCGGCGTATGCGGGTGGTGACACCGGCTCGTGCACGTCCGTGTCGATCGATGCCACTGGCTACATCTTGGGTTCGTGCACTTCCACCGGCCTCGGCGGCAGCTTCACGGTCAGCGGGCGAGTCTCGTCGACCGGTGTGGCCAGCTTCACAGCCAGCGGCGGATCGAGCAGTGGCGCGAGTTTCAGCGGCAGCTTCACAGCAACCTCGGCCTCCGGCACCTGGACCCAGCCATCCAACAGAGTCAGCGGGACGTGGTTGGCGACCAAGCTCTGACGCGTTGTATGTCAACAAAAGGCCGGGCTGAGATGCCCGGCCTTTTTTCATTTCACATCACGAGCAACGAGCAACGCGGAAATCGCTGACGCGGGTGCTGCTGGGGTTGGCGCAGGCAAACGACGTGTAGCGGGTGTCGTTGTCCATGAAGCGCTTCATCCAGGCCACACCTTTCTTGCCGATCAAGGCCTGGTTGCTGTTGCCGCTGTTGGCGCAGGAGTGACTGCCACCGTTGATCTCCAGGTATTGCTTCGGGTTGCGCGACATGCTGTTGTACATCGGCGAGGCGTGTGAGCCGGTCGCTGCGATCGAGTCGTTTTCGCAGGCGAAGATCAGCGTGGGCACGGTGACCGACGAGAAGTTGGTCGAGCTGTTCCACGGGGCTTGCGGTGCCGCAGCCTTGATCGAAGGGCGGTTGTCCGCCGAGATCAGCGAGCCGCCGCCGCCCATCGACCAACCCATCACGCCCATGCGCGTGGTGTCGACCTTGTTGTAGATCGGGCTGCTGCTGGTGCGAGCCAGCGTGGCCACCTGGTCCAGCGCGGCCAGCTGCTGGCGCGAACGGCTGGCAGGCTGGTCGAGGGTGGAGTTGGTGTCGATGGTGATGACCACGAAGCCGTGTGAGGCCAGGCGCGGGCCCCACCAGTTGATGCTGCTCTGGCGTGCGGTGTAACCCGGCACGATGGCGATGGCACCGACCGTGCCGCCGGCGTTGGTGGGGTAGTACACGGTGCCTGCGCCGTAGCCGCTCGGGCGGCTCACGGTGAACGAGCTGGTGGCGAACGGGCCGCGGCTGGCTTCGAGTGACGCTGTGGTCGGTGCGGGGCCGCGCTCAAACGGGTTTTGGGCGGAAGCGGCTGCCGAAAGAACCAGGGTGCCGACGATCAGCGAAGCCTTGGCGAACTGGGTGATGCCTTTGTAGGTCATGTTTGTCTCCTGTCAGTGTGAAAACCTGTGTGAAACCCGTTCTGCTTCGAACTGAACTGCAGCTGGAGCGGCGGGCGGAGACATTTTTAAACCACCGTGCACTTTTATCATCATCGCTTTCCACTGCGCTTCGGATCAAGCCTTTGGCGAGGTTTTGTGCTACGCGCGCTGGCGGAGTGGCGCGCAGGCGATCGCGCCCTGGCGTCGGGGGCAAACCCGGGTGGCCGGGTCAGGGGTCTGCGGGTGTACGCGGGCTATGCTCGCGCCTCTTTTGGTGCTCTTCTTCGCTCATGGCTGACATGCTCAAACGTTCATGGTGGGTGGTGCTGGCGGGCGCTGTCGGGGTGGTGGCGCTGGCGTACTGGCTGCTTCGCTCGCCCGACGAGCCCGAACAGACGCCCGACGCCGTGGCCGCCGCGGCGCAGGCGGCGGCGAAGGCGGGTGGATCAGCCGCCTCGGGCGCGGGAGGCGCGGCGCCCTGGGTGGTGACGGTGTCCGACGCGATGGGCGCGACGATGGACGCGTCGCGCCTGTTCGAGCTGGGGTTTGCCGGCGGCCTGGTGATCGACAAGGACACCCGGGCCTCCATCGAAGCGCTGCTCAACTCCATGCCCGAAGACCTGTCCGACGCCGATCTCGCGCGCCTGGAGCGCACGCTGCGCGAAGGCCTGCCCAAGGAAGACGCCGAAAAAGCCTTCAAGCTGATCACCGACTACCGCAGCTACACCCAAGACATTCGCGATGAGATGCAACCCAAGGGCATCCCCGGCAACATGCAGGAAGCGCGGGCGTTCTTCGACCAGATGGAAGCAGTGAAGCGCCGGTACTTCGACGAAGCCACCGCCAACGCCTTGTTCGGCCAGGCCGACCTCTACGCGCGCCTGAGCATGGAGGCCATGTTCGTGCAGCAAGACATCACCCTCACCGACGAGCAGAAAAAGGCGCAGCTCGATGCCTTGCGCGCCCAGTTGCCGGCCGACCAGAAGTCGTTGATTCCGCTAGACGGGGCGCCGCCCGCAGCGTCTCAGCCCGCGTCTTGACGGGGTGCGGCCTCACCGTCGCGCAGGACAATCCGCACGAACTTCGGGTCGCGGCTGAACGACGGGCTCCTGCCGTACCAGCGCGAAAAGGTGCGTGAAAACTGCGGCGAGTCGGAAAACCCCGCGCCGTAGGCCACGTCGGTGAGCGAGCGTGGGGTGTACAGCAGGTCGTACATGCGGCGCTGCCGCTGCCAGCTCTGGTAATCGCGCAGCGACATGCCCACCACCTGAGAAAACAGGCGCGACATCGCCGCGTTGGAGCGGCCAAACAGGCGAGCCAGCTCGTCCAGGCTGAGCTTGGGGTTCTGATCGAGCAGGCGGATCAGGCCGAGCGCCTCCGGGTCGGGCGCAGGCGCCGGTGGCAGCTGGCGCGTGGCTTCGGCGACGGCCAGCTCGAACACCTCTTCGGCCTGCGTGAACGACGCGTCGCCCTTGACCATGGCGTCGAGCATGAGATCCAACTGGTTGAAGGCGTGGCGATCGAGCGCCACTGCGCCGGGGTGGTGCATGGCGCAGAAGATGTGGAAGGCCCGGTGCGAGGGAAAGATGTTGAAGCTCAGCAGCGGCACCCCGTCAGCCGCGAGGCCGCGCGCCACCAGCGGCGGCACCACCATGGCCTGGGCAACGACGGTCTTGCCGCCACGCAGGCTGACCTGGAAGGGCGTGTAGTCGGCGCTCAGCAGCAGCACCGCCGAGTGCCGCACCGTCATGCTGCTGGAAAGCTGGTGGCCGGTGTACACAAAGCCGTAGTACCCCAGCACGTAGGAGCAGTCGCGCACCACGCCGGGTGGCGATTCAGCCGGGCCGGAGACGGCCGGTGTCACGGGGTCGGGAGGTCGGGGCATGGGCGTGGCCTGAAACAGGCGTGCACAGGAGTCACCATATTCGCTGCACGATCGTGCAATAACAAGCCAGGGAACCCCGTGGTCCGGCTTGGCCGACGGCGACCGCGGCGCCGCGCGGGTGCAGCGTGTCGCGCTGCTTAGCGCTTTCCAGCTACGTTCGGGTTCAAGCCGCGGCGGAGCTTTTGTGTTACGCGCGCGACTCGTACACCGGCGTCTGGCCGCGCGTCGATGTCCCCGTCGCCGTCAGGGCCGCGCCACGCGATGCCGACTATGCTCAAGCCCCCTCGCGATCCCTCTGAAACTCATGGTCGAAATGCTGAAGCGTTCGTGGCTGGTGCTGTTGGTTGGCACGGTGGCCGTTGGTTTGGTGGTGTACCTGTTGATGCGCTCCCCGTCTCAGGCAGAACAAACGCCTGCCTCGTCGTCGGCAGCCACGGCAGCAGGCGCTGGTGCCCGAAGCGCTGCCTCGGTCGCGTCGGGTGCGGAGCCCTGGGCGGTCACGGTGGCGGATGCGATGGGCGCCACGCTCAGCGCGGCGCGCCTGTTCGAGCTGGGGTTTGCCGGAGGGCTGGTGATCGACCGCGACACCCGCGCGTCCATCGAAGCCCTTTTGAACTCCATGCCGGAGGAGCTGTCCGAGAAAGACCTCGCCCGGCTGGAGCGCACCTTGCGAGAAGGCCTGCCCAAGGAAGACGCTGAGAAGGCGCTGAAGCTCGTTCGCGACTACCGCGGCTACACCAAAGACGTGCGCGACGAGATGCTGCCCAAGGGCATTCCCAACAGTCTGGAGGAATCGATGACCTTTTTCGACCAGATGGACGCCGTGCGCCGCCGCTATTTCGACGATGCCACCGCCAACGCGCTGTTCGGGCCCTACGACGGCTACGCACGCATCACGATGGAGGCGATGTTCGTTCAGCAGGACGCAACGCTCACTCCCGAGCAAAAGAACCAGCGCCTCGATGCGCTGCGCGCCAAGCTCCCCCCGGAGGAGAAGGCGCTGATCCCCAGGTACGTGCCCGAGCCGGCGACCCCGGCCTCCGGTGCTTGAGCGGTTTCAACGCGGCCTGGTCTTTGCCCTGCGTCGCCCATGAAAAACGGGCCAGGGAAGCCCTGGCCCGATGATTCTTGACATCAGTGGGCAGCCAAGCTGCCCCTGGCCGTCAAGAACAGTTGGCGGTGCGAAAGTCTGAGACGGCCGAGCTGTTCGGGTTGGCGCAGGCGAATGGCGTGTAGCGCGTGTCCTCGTCCATGAAGCGCTTCATCCAGGCCACACCCTTCTTGCCCAGCAGGCCGGTGTTGCTGCCACCGTTGGCGCACGAATGCGAGCCGTTGTTGATCTCGAGGTACTGCTTGGAGTTGCGGGTCATGCTCGTGTAGAACGGTTCAGCGTGGCGGTTCACAGGTGCCGTGCTGTCACTCTCGCAAGCCAGGATCAAGGTCGGAACGGTCACCGACGAGAAGTTCGTGGTCGAGCTGTTCCATGGGGCTTGGGGCGCCGCGGCCTTGAGGGTGGGGTTGTCTCTGGCTGCCAGCAGTGTGCCGCCGCCGCCCATGGACCAACCCATCACGCCCAGGCGTGCGGTGTCGACTTTGCGGTAGAGCGGGCTGCTGCTGGTGCCCGCGAGGGCGGCCACTTGGCGCAAGGCGGCCATCTGCTGCGTGGCGCGGCTGGCGGGCTGATCGAAGCTCGAGCGGGTGTCGATCGTGATCACCACGAAGCCATGCGAGGCCAGGCGTGGGCCCCACCAGTTGATGCTCGATTGACGGGCCAGGAAGCCCGGCACGATGGCGATGGCGCCGACCGTGCCACCGGCATTGGTGGGGTAGTACACCGTGCCAGCGCCGTAGCCGTTCGGGCGGGTCACGCTGAACGAACTGAAAGCGAGGGGGCCGCGGCTGGCCTCGAGGGCGGCGGTGGTGGGGTCCGGCCCACGGGCATACGGGTTGGATTGCGCAAAGGCGGCTGCGGACAGCAGCAGCGAGCCCGCGACCATCGCGGTGTGGGCGAAACGGGTGATTCCCAATGTGAACTTCATGTGTGTCTCCAATGTTGCATTGCTGACGGGCCCGGGGATCCGCGCTTGTGGTGCGCGGTATCGCGGCGGGTCGTGCATCTTTGTGCCCGCGTCTGCTTTTGTTCATTGGCGATTTCCACCTGCGGCTCGAATCTAGCGATGGCGCGCCATTTGTGCTAAGGATTGCGCCTCGGGCGGGGCGGGTTCACGGTTCGGCGGGTGAGTCATCGTGCGCCTCGTCGCCGGGCCCCAGCACGCGCACAAATTTCGGGTTGCGGCTGAACGACGGGCTTTGCCCGTACCAGCGCTGAAAGGTTCGCGAGAACTGCGATGAATCCTCGAAGCCCGCGGTTTGCGCCACGTCGGTCAATGAGCGGTTGGAACACAGCAGGCCAAACATGCGGCGCTGTCGCAGCCACCCGTGGTAGTCGCGCAAAGACATGCCGACGGCGGCCGAGAACACGCGCGACATGGCTTGGTGCGACCGCCCCGTCTCGCGTGCGAGTTGTTCCAGGGTGAGTTCGGGCCGGGCTTCAATCAAACGAATCAGCTCCATCGCCTTGGGATCGGGCGGCGAAGCCGGCGGCATCTGCCGCACCGCTTCGGCGATCGCGTGTTCGAAGGTGTCTGCGGCATCGGTGATGCGCCCCGACCCTCTGAGCAGCTCGTCGAAGCTTGCGTCCAGGTGGCTGAACGCATGCCGGTTCAACTCGAGCACACCCGGTCGTTGCAGCGCGCGAAAGAAATGAAACGCGCTGTGCGAGGGCATGATGTTGAAGCTGAGCAAAGGCACGCCACTCGCATCCAGGCTGCGGGTTGTGCGCGGCGCGACGACCACCGCATTGGTTTGCAATGTCGGGCCGGCCTCGAGTGCAAATTCGAAGGGCTGGTAGTTGGCGCTCAAGAGCAGCACGGCCGGGTGCCGTGTCGTCAATGCGCTGGCCACGCGGTAACTGGTGTAGACGAAGCCGTGGTGACCCATCACATAGGAGTTGTCGCGCAACTCTGGCTTGCGCTTGTACTCCGCACGCACGTGGGCACCGGCCGAGGTCGATGGGGTCATGAGAGCCTCCTTCGCTTGAGCGGAGGCGCATGATTGCGGCGTGCTGTTTCAGCGGCAAGACAGAAAACCCTGAGCAAGGGTTTTATGGCGCAAGAAGCGACTCATTTGGCGTGTCCTGCTCTCACGCTTCGTTGCATGTCGGGGCTGCGAGAATCCGGTCATGACTGCGACCTCAACCGTGACCCTGATCCGCCCCGACGACTGGCACCTGCATGTGCGCGACGGTGCTGCCCTGGCCGCCGTGGTGCCCGACACCGCCCGCCAGTTCGGCCGCGCGATCATCATGCCCAATCTCAAGCCGCCGGTGACCACCACAGCGCAAGCCTTGGCGTACCGCGAGCGCATTCGCGCGGCCGTCCCGAAAGGGGTGAGCTTCGAGCCGCTGATGACGCTCTACCTGACCGACAACCTGCCTCCGGACGAGATCAAGCGCGCCAAGGATGCCGGTGTGGTGGCCCTCAAGCTCTACCCCGCCGGCGCCACCACCAACAGCGACGCGGGCGTCACCGATTTGCGCAAGACCTACGCCA
>NZ_JANOCG010000572.1:0-5751 GCF_031412075.1 Rhizobacter sp. | reverse complement strand
TGGCTGGAAGTGAAACGCGGCCAATGGCCGTTGAAAGCCATCGAACTCGACTGCAACCACATCCCCGATGCGGCCATGACCCTGGCCGTGATGGCGCTCTACGCTGAGGGCACTACGCGGCTGACCCACATCGCCAGCTGGCGTGTCAAAGAAACCGACCGCATCGCGGCCATGGCCACCGAGTTGCGCAAACTCGGGGCCGAGGTGACAGAAGGGGCCGATTTCATCGAAGTCACGCCCCCGACGGCGTGGCGCGCTGCGTCCATCCACACCTACGACGACCACCGCATTGCGATGTGTTTCTCGCTGGCCGCCTTCAACCCGCCGGGGCTACCCGTTCGTGTCCTCGACCCACGCTGCGTCGGCAAGACCTTCCCCGACTACTTCGAAGCCCTGTTCAGCGTGGCGAAAACCAGCACCGCCCACATCCCCGTCATCACCATCGACGGCCCGACGGCCTCCGGCAAGGGCACCCTGGCCAGCGCGGTGGCACAGCGGCTGGGCTACCACTTCCTCGACTCGGGTGCGCTGTACCGCGCCACGGCGCTGGCCGCCATGCGCGCCGGCATCCCGGACACCGACGAAGCCGGCCTGGCCCGCATCGCCATGGGGCTTGAACTCAAGTTCGCCGACCAGCACATCTGGCTGGCGGGTGAAGAGGTGAGCGACCAGTTGCGCCGTGAAGACGTGGGCGCCCTGGCCTCCAAAGTCTCGGTCTGGCCCTCGGTGCGGGCGGCCCTGCTGGCGCTCCAGCTGGCGCACCGGCGCTTGCCAGGACTGGTGGCCGACGGGCGCGACATGGGCACGGTGATCTTCCCCGGCGCCAACCTCAAGGTGTTCGTGCTCGCCAGTGCCTCTGTGCGCGCCGAACGGCGACATAAGCAATTGATTTCTAAGGGAATTTCGTCTAATATCGATAGTCTGCGTGCCGATTTGGAGATGCGCGACGCGCGTGACCAGTCACGCAGCGTCTCACCCCTGAAAGCCGCAGAAGATGCGATGGTGCTGGACAACTCGGCGCTCACGGTCGACCAATGTGTCGCAGTGGTGCTGGATTGGTGGCAACACCGCCAGCCGTTCGGCTGAGTTCTTCTGCCAAAGAGAAGAACGTCCGAACAAGAGCCTGCTGCTCTCCCTCCTGTGCTGCATGCACGCCAGGGCAGCGGATTTCAAAACCTAACCCGCAACGCAAGTTGCACCCGGAAAAACCTCATGCCTCAAGCACAAACCGCCGCCCCCGCCGGGATGGAATCCTTTGCCGCGATGTTCGAAGAATCTCTGACCAAGTCAGAGATGCGAACCGGTGAAGTCATCACGGCCGAAGTCATTCGTGTCGAGCACAGCTTCGTGGTGGTCAACGCTGGCCTCAAGTCTGAAGCCTACGTTCCCATTGAAGAATTCAAGAACGACCAGGGTGAGCTCGAAGTTCAGCCTGGCGATTTCGTGTCAGTCGCAATCGACGCTGTCGAAAACGGCTACGGCGACACCATCCTGTCGCGCGACAAGGCCAAGCGCCTCGCTTCCTGGCTGTCGCTCGAAAACTCGCTCGACTCTGGCGAGTTCGTCACCGGCACCGTCAACGGCAAGGTCAAGGGCGGCCTGACCGTTCTTGTGAACGGCATCCGTGCCTTCCTGCCCGGCTCCCTGCTCGACACGCGCCCTGTCAAGGACATGAGCCCGTTCGAGGGCAAGACCATGGACTTCAAGGTCATCAAGCTCGACCGCAAGCGCAACAACGTCGTGTTGTCGCGCCGTGCTGTGGTTGAAGCCTCGATGGGCGAAGAGCGCAGCAAGCTGCTGAGCACCCTGTCCGAAGGCGCCATCGTCACCGGCGTGGTCAAGAACATCACCGAATACGGCGCGTTCGTCGACCTCGGCGGTATCGACGGCCTGCTGCACATCACCGACATGGCATGGCGCCGTGTCCGCCACCCGAGCGAAGTTGTTCAGGTCGGGCAAGAGCTGCAAGCCAAGGTTCTGAAGTTCGACGCCGAGAAGAACCGCGTCTCGCTGGGCATCAAGCAACTGGGTGACGACCCGTGGCACGGCGTGTCGCGTCGTTACCCGAACAGCACCCGCCTGTTCGGCAAGATCACCAACATCGCCGACTACGGCGCGTTCGTTGAAATCGAGCCGGGCATCGAAGGCCTGGTGCACGTGTCCGAAATGGACTGGACCAACAAGAACGTGGCTCCGAACAAGATCGTCTCGCTGGGCGACGAAGTCGAAGTCATGGTCCTCGAGATCGACGAAGACAAGCGCCGCATCAGCCTGGGCATGAAGCAGTGCAAGGCCAACCCGTGGGAAGAGTTCTCGGGCACCGTGCAGCGCGGCGACAAGGTCAAGGGCCCGGTCAAGTCGATCACCGACTTCGGCGTGTTCGTCGGCCTGGCTGCCGGCATCGACGGCCTGGTTCACCTGTCCGACCTGTCGTGGAACGAGCCGGGCGAAGCCGCGGTTCGCAACTACAAGAAGGGCCAGGAAGTCGAAGCGATCGTGCTGGCCGTCGACGTGGAACGCGAGCGCATCTCGCTGGGCATCAAGCAGCTCGACTCCGACCCGTTCACCGCCTACACCTCGGTCAACGACCGTGGCATGACGGTCTCGGGCAAGGTCAAGACGGTGGACGCCCGTGGCGCTGAAATCCAACTCACCGAAGACGTGACCGGCTACCTGCGCGCTTCTGAAATCAGCCGTGACCGCGTCGAAGACGCACGCAACGTGCTGAAAGAAGGCGACGAAGTCTCCTCGATCATCATCAACGTCGACCGCAAGACGCGTTCGATCCAGTTGTCGATCAAGGCCAAGGACAACGTCGACCAGCAAGAAGCCATGTCGCGCCTGTCGCAAAGCAACGAGCGCGAGACGGCTGGCACCACCAGCCTGGGCGCCTTGCTGCGCGCCAAGCTCGACAACAAGGGTGACGGCAACTAAGAGCGCAGACGGGAATGACGCGATCCGACCTCGTCGCGCGGCTGGCCGAACAATTCGGCCAGCTGACGCATCGCGACACCGAGTTCGCCGTCAAGACCATTCTCGATGCGATGTCCGACGCGCTGGCGCGCGGGCACCGCATCGAGATCCGCGGCTTCGGCAGCTTCTCGATCAACCGCCGGCCGCCGCGCATGGGCCGCAACCCCCGCTCCGGCGAGCAGGTGGTGATCCCCGAGAAGCTCGTTCCCCATTTCAAACCCGGCAAGGCCCTGCGTGAGGCAGTGGATGCGCGGGCGCTGATCGAAGACCCGGTTGCCGCGGCTGAAACGCCCGCGACAGGCACCTGAAGCAAGACGTTTTCACAGGCCGTCCAAGGGGCTGCTGACCCTAGAATCGGGTCCGGAGTCGTCATGCGAATTCTCATCTGGCTCGTTCGGGCCGCCCTCTTTTTTCTCTTGCTTGCGTTCGCGCTGAACAATCAGCACGAAGCCAGCCTCAAATGGTTCTTCGGCCAGGAATGGCGCACGCCCATGGTGTTTATCGTGCTGGGTGCGTTCACGCTGGGCTGCGTGTTTGGCGTGCTCGCGATGGTGCCGAGCTGGTGGCAGCACCGCCGCGCTGCGCGCAAGCAGCTGGCCAATGACGACACTGTCGACACCCTCAGCGTCGACACCCCCCCGCCCTCCGACGCCAAGCTGCTGCAACATGAACTTTGACCTGCAGTGGCTGTTGCTCGGCCTGCCCATCGCGTTTGCGCTCGGCTGGCTGGGCTCGCGCCTCGACCTGCGGCAATGGAAGCGCGAGCAACACGACTCGCCCAAGGCCTACTTCAAGGGCCTCAACCTGCTGCTGAACGAACAGCAGGACAAAGCCATCGACGCCTTCATCGAGGCCGTGCAACACGATCCCGACACCTCCGACCTGCACTTCGCACTCGGTAACCTGTTTCGCCGCCGTGGTGAATACGAACGTGCGGTTCGCGTGCACCAGCACCTGGTGAGCCGCGCCGACCTGCCACGCACCGAGCGCGACCGCGCACAGCACGCGCTGGCGCAAGACTTCATGAAAGCCGGCCTGTTCGACCGCGCTGAAGAGGCCTACAAGGCCCTCGAAGGCACGGCCTTCGACACCGAAGCCCGCCTCGCCCTGCTCACCCTGCATGAACGCTCACGCGACTGGCGCGCGGCCGTCGAGGTGGCGCAAAAGCTTGAACACAGCGGCACCGCGTCGTTCGCATCGCGCATCGCGCACTACTGGTGCGAAATCGCGCTCGAAGCCGACGCTCGCGAACACGTTGCGGAAGCCGACGAAGCCTTGCGCCAGGCCCGCGAGGCGGCGCCCAGCTCGCCGCGGCCCATCGTGCTGGCTGGGCAGCGGGCCCACAGTCGTGGCGAGCACGCCCAGGCCCTGAAGCTCTGGAGCGAGCTGCTGACCGCCCACCCCACCTCGTTCAATCTGGTGACACGCGACTACGCCGCCAGCGCGCTGGCCTGTGGTGAACAAGCGGCTGCACTGGAGCGCCTGCAATCGCTTTACCGCCGCACGCCCACGATGGACCTGCTGGCCGCCATCGCCACGCTCGACCCGGCGCCCGCTGCACAGCGCAGCCGCCTGTTGACCCATCTGCAAGAGCAACCCACGCTGTCGGCCGCGCAAGAGCTGCTGCGCCAGATGACGAGCGACGGCACGCCGTTGGACGCCAACGAAGTGCAAAGCCTGCGCACCGCCGTGAGCCGCGCCGCCAAGCCGCTGCAGCGCTACCGCTGCGCCGCCTGCGGCTTCGAAGCGCAGCATTATTTTTGGCAATGCCCGGGCTGCCTCAGCTGGGACAGCTACCCGCCGCAACGGCTGGAGGACTTGTGATGACCGCACAGAAGATCACCCGCGATCGCCTGGCCGCCGCGCGCGTGTTGGTGGTGGGCGACGCCATGCTCGACCGCTACTGGTTCGGCGCCGTCGAGCGCATCTCGCCCGAGGCCCCCGTGCCGGTGGTGCGCGTGAACCGCGAAGAAGAGCGCCTGGGTGGCGCCGCCAACGTGGCCTTGAACGTCAAGACATTGGGTGTGCAAACGACCCTGCTCACCGTGGTGGGTGAAGACGAGCCCGCACGCAAGCTGCAGCAACTGCTCGAACAAAAAGGCGTGAAGACCCTGCTGGGCCACGACCCGCAGCTCTACACCATCGTCAAGCTGCGTGTCATCGGCCGCTCCCAGCAGCTGATCCGTGTCGACTTCGAAAACACGCCGGACCACGAGATCCTGGCCGACATGTTGGGTGACTTCGAAACCGCCCTGCCCCAGCACGACGCCGTGCTGTTCTCCGACTACGGCAAGGGCGGGCTGGAGCACATTCCACGCATGATCGAGCTGGCTCGCAAGGCTGGCAAGCCGGTGTTGATCGACCCCAAGGGCAGCGACTACAACCGTTATGCCGGCGCCACCGTCATCACCCCCAACCGCGCCGAGCTGGCCCAGGTGATCGGCCCCTGGAGCAGCGAAGCCCAGTTGCAAGAGCGTGCCCAGGCGCTGCGCCAGAAGCTGGGCCTCGACAGCCTGGTGCTCACGCGCTCGGAGGAAGGCATGTCCTTGTTCGACGCGTCGGGCGAGACCCGTGTGCACGCCCAGGCGCGTGAGGTGTTCGACGTCACCGGCGCGGGGGACACCGTTATCGCCACCCTCGCTGCCATGCTGGCCTGCGGCCTGAGCCTCAGCGAGGCGCTGCCCATCGCCAACAAGGCTGGTGGCATCGCGGTGGGCAAGTTCGGCAACGCCACGCTCACCTTCGAGGAGCTGTTCGAATGAAAGTTGTCGTCACAGG
>NZ_JANOCG010000571.1:0-1771 GCF_031412075.1 Rhizobacter sp. | reverse complement strand
AACGCCCCCTCGGCCTTCACCTACGCCTGGATCGGCCCCTTCGTTGGCGCGGCGGTGCGCCCCATCGGCGGCTGGATCTCCGACAAGGTGGGCGGCTCCATCGTCACGCAGGTCATCTCGGCGGTGATGGTGGTGGCGTCGTGCGCGGTGGGCTACGTGATGATGCAGGCCTACGGCTCGGCCACGCCGGAGCAGTATTTCCCGGCGTTCATCGGCCTCTTCATCGTGCTGTTCTTTGCCAGCGGCATCGGCAACGGCTCGACCTTCCGCACCATCGGCGTCATCTTCGACCGCCAGCAAGCCGGCCCCGTGCTGGGCTGGACGTCGGCCATCGCCGCCTACGGCGCCTTCGTCGCGCCGGTGGTCATCGGCAACCAGATCAAGGCCGGCACACCGCAGTTCGCGATGTACGGCTTTGCGGTGTTCTACGCGCTGTGCCTGGTCCTCAACTGGTGGTTCTACCTGCGCAAGAACGCGTATGTGAAGAACCCTTGAACTCGGCATCGCACTTGAAACGACACATTCACCAAATCTCCGTTCTGGCTGAGCCTGTCGAAGCCAGCGTGCCTCGGCACAGGGCCAACGACCGCCTCAGGGCGAACGGGGTTGCTTTCGGAGCCAACACATGAGCCACTTCCTAGACCGACTCAGCTACTTCTCGGCCCCCAGGGAAAACTTCTCGGGCGACCACGGTGTCACCAACGGTGAAGACCGCACCTGGGAAGACACCTACCGCAACCGCTGGGCGCACGACAAGATCGTGCGCTCCACCCACGGCGTGAACTGCACCGGCTCGTGCTCCTGGAAGATCTACGTCAAGGGCGGCATCGTCACCTGGGAAACCCAGCAGACCGACTACCCGCGCACCCGCTGGGACATGCCCAACCACGAGCCGCGCGGCTGCGCTCGTGGCGCGTCGTATTCCTGGTACCTGTATTCCGCCAACCGCGTGAAGTACCCGATGGTGCGCGGCCGCCTGCTCAACCGCTGGCGCGAAGCGCGCGCCGCCCACGACCCGGTGGGCGCCTGGACGAGCATCGTCGAAGACGATGTGGCGCGGCGCGACTACCAGGCCGTGCGCGGCCTCGGCGGCTTCGTGCGCTCGAACTGGGACGAGGTCAACGAAATCGTGGCCGCGGCCAACGTCTACACCATCAAGAAGTACGGCCCCGACCGGGTGATCGGCTTCTCGCCCATCCCGGCCATGAGCATGGTCAGCTACGCCGCCGGCAGCCGCTACCTCAGCCTGATCGGTGGCGTGTGCATGAGCTTCTACGACTGGTACTGCGACCTGCCGCCGAGCAGCCCGCAGGTCTGGGGCGAGCAGACCGACGTGCCCGAGTCGGCTGACTGGTACAACTCCAGCTTCATCATCGCCTGGGGCTCCAACGTGCCCCAGACACGCACCCCCGACGCGCACTTCTTCACCGAGGTCCGCTACAAGGGCGCCAAGACGGTGGCGGTCACACCCGACTACTCCGAGGTGGCCAAACTCTCCGACATCTGGATGCACCCGAAGCAGGGCACCGATGCGGCGGTTGCGATGGCGATGGGCCACGTGATCCTGAAAGAGTTCTACTTCGACAAGCGCTCGACCTACTTCGACGACTACGCGCGCCGCTACACCGATCTGCCGATGCTGGTGATGCTGAAAGAGCACACGCTGCCCGGCGGCGAAACAGTGATGGTGCCCGACCGTTATGTGCGCGCCTCCGATTTCAACGGCAAGCTCGGCCAGGCCAACAACCCCGAGTGGAAGACCGTCGCCCTG
>NZ_JANOCG010000570.1:0-1873 GCF_031412075.1 Rhizobacter sp. | reverse complement strand
GGCGTGGCGCAGGGGCTGTTGTCGGACCAGGCGGCGCAGTACATCGCCGAACTCAACGCCGACTACGACAAGGTGCGCACGCAGCACGCCAACAAGAAGCAGGTGCCGCTGTGGCCGCTGGCCAAGGCGCGTGCCAACAAGACGCCGATCGACTGGCGCAGCTTCGAGCCGAAGAAGCCGCGCTTCATCGGCAAGCGCGTGTTCAAGAATTTCGATCTCAACGAGATCGTCAAATACATCGACTGGGCGCCGTTCTTCCAGACCTGGGACCTGGCCGGCCCCTTCCCCGAGATCCTCAAAGACGAGGTGGTGGGCGAAGAAGCGCGGCGCGTGTTCAGCGACGGCAAGCGCATGCTGCAGCGGCTCATTGAAGGCCGCTGGCTCAGCGCCAACGCGGTGGTGGGCCTGTACCCGGCCAACAGCGTCAACGACGACGACATCGAGCTCTACACCGACGAGAGCCGCCGCGAGGTGGCGCTCACCTGGCACGGCTTGCGCCAGCAGACCGAGCGCTTCGAGGTGGACGGCGTGATGCGCCCCAGCCGGTGCCTCGCCGACTTCGTGGCACCCAAGGGCGTGGCCGACGACTACGTGGGCGTGTTCGCCGTCACCGCTGGCCTGGGTGTGGAGAAAAAAGAGAAGCTTTTCATCGACGACCACGACGACTACGCCGCCATCATGCTCAAGGCCCTGGCCGACCGCCTGGCCGAAGGCCTGGCCGAGTGTCTGCACCACCGCGTGCGCACCGACCTCTGGGGCTACGCGGAGGGTGAAACGCTGAGCGTTGAGGACCTGATCAAGGAAAAGTACCAGGGCATCCGCCCGGCGCCGGGCTACCCCGCCTGCCCGGACCACTCGGTCAAGCGCCCGATGTTCGACCTGCTGCGGTGCGAAGACATCGGCATGGGCCTGACCGAAAGCCTGGCCATGACGCCGGCGGCCAGCGTGAGCGGCTTCTACCTGAGCCACCCTGAAAGCGCCTACTTCAACGTCGGCAAGATCGGCGACGACCAGGTGACCGATCTGGCGCAGCGCAGCGCGGTGGCCGAGAAAGAGCTGCAGCGCTGGCTGGCGCCAAATCTTTAAGCCTGTTTCAACGCCGTCCGGAACCGAAGGCTGCCCTGCGGGTCGACTTTCGGCGTACTTTCTTTTTTATTCCAAAGACTTCACAACATGAACGCCATCAACAACCTCTTCAACCAACCCCGCTTCGGCGTGATCCTGCTGCGCTGGACGCTCGCCATCCTCATGATCTTTCACGGCTGGGCCAAGGTGACGGGTGGCGTGAGCGGCATCGAAGGCATGCTGGTGGCCAAGGGCCTGCCGGGCTTCATCGCGTACGGCGTCTACATCGGCGAATTGATCGCTCCGCTGTTCCTGCTCGCCGGCGTGTGGGTGGTACCGGCGGCACTGGTGATCGCGATCAACATGGCGTTTGCGGTGGGCCTGGCCCACATGACCCATTTCATGGACATCACGGCCACCGGTGGCTGGCGCCTGGAGCTGCAGGCGTTCTTTTTCATGACCGCGCTCGTGGTGGCGTTCACGAACAAGCTGGGCCCCAACAAGGGCTGATGCGGCTCAAGCTTCGCCGGGGCTCGGCCTGTCCCGCTTGAAGCAGCGCCATCCAGGGACACCGCGGGTCCGGCTCCGCCGGCCCCAGGTGTCGTCCCCCTCCAAGCCGAAGGCGCCAGAGAGGGGGAAGCCGCGCAGCGGCGCAGGGGGTGGTTCCGCTTCAGACGTTCATGATGGAAACCGACCGCGCGTTCAGGTACGCATCCATCGCCTCCGGCCCGCCCTCGGTCCCGTAACCCGAGTCCTTGATGCCGCCGAACGGCATTTCGGCCGAGGGCATGGCGGGCATGTTCACCCA
>NZ_JANOCG010000569.1:0-1670 GCF_031412075.1 Rhizobacter sp. | reverse complement strand
TGCCCTGGGTCGGCCAGGCGCCCTTCACCACCGACCAGCACATCTTCGCCAACCTGGGCGACGGCACCTACTTCCACAGTGGCAGCCTGGCCATCCGCCAGAGCATCGCGGCGGGGGTCAACATCACCTACAAGATTCTCTACAACGACGCGGTCGCCATGACCGGTGGCCAGCGTGTGGGTGAACGCCCCGAGGGCCACTCGGTGCTGCAGATCATGCACAGCCTCAAGGCCGAAGGTGTGAGCGCGCTGTGCATCGTGACCGACGAGCCGGAGAAGTACAACGGCGTGGCGCTTGCGCCCGGTGTGACGGTGTTTCACCGCGACGAGCTGGATCGCATCCAGCGCGACTACCGCGAGCTGAAGGGCACCACGGCCATCATCTACGACCAGACCTGCGCCACTGAAAAACGCCGCCGCCGCAAACGCGGCACGCTGGCTGTGCCCACCAAGACCGTGGTCATCAACGAGCTGGTCTGCGAAGGCTGCGGCGACTGTTCGGTGCAAAGCAACTGCCTGAGCGTGGAGCCCGTCGAAACCGAGTTCGGCCGCAAAAGACGCATCAACCAGAACAGCTGCAACAAGGACTACTCCTGCGTGAAGGGCTTCTGCCCGAGTTTCATCACGGTGGAAGGTGGGCAACTCAAGTCGGCCAAGAAGGCGAGCGCCGAGCGGCCCGACCCGTTTTCACTGCCGCCGATTCCCGAGCCAGTGTTGCCATCGGCCGCCAAGGCCTGGGGCATCGTGGTGGCGGGTGTGGGCGGCACCGGCGTCATCACCATCGGCCAGCTGCTGGGCATGGCCGCGCACATCGAAGGCAAGGGCATCGTCACGCAAGACTCGGCGGGCCTCGCACAAAAGGGCGGCAGCACCTGGAGCCACATCCAGATCGCCGACTCGGTGGACGCGATCTACACCACCAAGGTGGGCACCGCCGAGGCCGATCTGGTGATCGCCTGCGACCCCATCGTCGGCGCCAACCAGGGCACGCTGGCGGTGATGCGCGAAGGCCGCACCTATGTCGCGCTCAACACGCACGGCTCGCCCACCGCGGCCTTCGTGAACAACCCCGACTGGCAGTTTCCGCAAGCGAGCTGCGAAGCCGCGATTGCGGCAGCGGCCGGCGCGAAGAACGTGGGCGCGTTCGACGCCGACCACCTGGCGGTCAAGCTCATCGGCGACTCGCTCTACACCAACCCGCTGATGCTGGGCTACGCGTGGCAACAAGGGCGTGTGCCGCTGAGCCATGCGTCGCTGATGCGCGCCATCGAGCTCAACGGCGTGCAGGTCGACAACAACCGCAACGCCTTTGAATGGGGCCGCCGCGCGGCACACGACCTGGCAGCGGTGAAGGCGCTCACACAAACCGCGCAGGTGATCGAATTCGTGCGCAAGACCCAGGTGCTCGACGAGATGGTGGCCAAGCGGGTCGCGTTCCTGACCGAGTACCAGAACGCAGCGTATGCCGCGCAGTACCAGGGCTTCGTCGAGAAGGTCCGTGTGGCCGAAGCACCGCTCGCTTCACAAAAGCTCAGCGAGGCCGTGGCGCGCTACCTCTTCAAGCTGATGGCCTACAAGGACGAATACGAAGTGGCGCGGCTGCATACCGACCAGGCGTTTCTCGACAAGGTGGCGGCGCAGTTCGAAGGGGACTACAAGCTCAACTACCAC
>NZ_JANOCG010000568.1:0-2021 GCF_031412075.1 Rhizobacter sp. | reverse complement strand
ATCACTGGTCAGGCACTGCATGAAGGCCGTGGTGTCGGCGTTCAGGTAGTGCGCTCCGGTGGTGTGAAAGCAGGCGTTGCAGCTGGTGCTGACGTGGATCATCGCGGGGATGTTGTGCTCCACCATCTTTTCGTAGATCGGGTACCACGCGCGGTCGCTCAAAGGCGGCGACGTCCAGTGCCCGCCCGAGGGGTCGGGGTTCAGGTTGATGCCGACGTTGCCGTATTCCTTGACGCACTTCTCCAGCTCGGGGATGCAGGTCTTGGGGTCGACCCCCGGCGACTGCGGCAGCATGGCCGCGGGGATGAAGTGGTCAGGGAAGAGCTGGGCGACGCGGTAGCAGAGCTCGTTGCAAATGGCGGCCCAGGTCGACGAGACCTGGAAGTCGCCGATGTGGTGCGCCATGAAGCTCGCGCGTGGCGAGAAGATGGTGAGGTCGCTGCCGCGCTCCTGCATCTTCTTCAGCTGGTTGTTGACGATGCTGTCGCGCAATTCGTCGTCGCTGATCTTCAGCTCGCTCACCTTCGGCCTGCTGGCCAGGTCCTTGATGCCGGCGATCTGGCGGTTGCGCCAGTCTTCCAGCGCCTTCGGTGCGGTGGTGTAGTGGCCGTGGACGTCGATGATGAGGCTCATGTCTTCTCTTTCTCGTCTTGTGGGGGCTGGAGCATGGGTACGGTTTCTTTACCGCAGAGACGCCAAGGGGCGCAAAGGTCGCAAAGGAAAACGGTTCTCTTTTCTTTGCGCCCTTTGCGCTCTTTGCGCCTTGGCGGTGAAAACAGGTGACATGGGCACGGCCTCGTTCATCGGTACAGCGCAGCTGGCACCATCACCTCGCCACGCATGATCAGTCGCGCAGTGCGCAGCAGGGCCGCGCTCAACACGTTCTGCGAATTCTTCGGGTCGATCTCCAGCGCCACACTGAACTCGCCGGTCGGGTGCTCGACCGAGATGGTTTTCGTGTTGCCCGTCGGCACCACCGCGATGCCCTGCGTCACGGAACCCTCGAGCACGCAGGCCGTGCCCACCGTCACCGCCGCCAGCACACCGATCGAGTCGTGGCACACGTGCGGGATGAAGCTGCGGGTGTTCAGGCTGCCGCCGTGGCGCGGCGCCGAGATCAGCGTCATCTTGGGGTAGGGCTTGTTCGTCACGTCGCCGAGCTTCATGGCGTGGCCGGCGGCGATGCGCAGCGTTTCGACGCGCGCCTTCAACTCGGTGTCGGCGTTCATCTGCTCCACCGTCTCGTAGCCGGTGCGGCCCACGTCGCTGGCCTTGAACATGACGAGCGGCATGCCGTTGTCGATGCAGGTCACCTCGATGCCGTCGATCACGTCACGCACGTTGCCCGTCGGCAGCAAGCCGGGGGCCACCGAGCCGGCGGTGTCGAGGAAGTTGATCTTGATCGGCGCCGAGGTGCCAGGCACGCTGTCGATGCGCGCGTCGCCTTCGTAGCTCACCTGGCCGCCCGGGGTTTGCACCGTCACGTCGCACTGCATGTCGGTGTTGAGCGTGAGCACACGCAAGGTGGTGGTGTCGCCCCGGGGCCTCAGCAAACCTGTTTCCAATGCAAACGGCACCACGGCGGCGAGCATGTTGCCGCAGTTGGGTGTGGTGTCGACCGTGTCCTTGTCGGGCTGCAATTGAGCGAAGAGAAAGTCGAGATCGACCCCCGGCGTCTGGCTCAGCCGCACGATGCCGACCTTGCTGGTGAGCGGGTGCGCGCCGCCCAGCCCATCGATCTGGCGCCGGTCGGGCGAGCCCATCACGGCCAGCAGCACGCGGTCGCGCTGGGCGGTGTCGGCGGGCAGGTCGGCCTCGTTGAAGAAGGGTCCGCGTGATGAGCCGCCGCGCATGAAAAGGCAAGGAATCGGGTGCTGCATGGCCGGGTGCGGGAGCGAGTTTGTGGATGATTCTTGCGCAGCCATGCCCATGCAGCAACGAGATAGCCCACATAGCAGCTATGCCACTCTGGCATATTCCGGTGCATGGATTTGAAACAGCTGGAGTACTTCGTTCACGTC
>NZ_JANOCG010000567.1:0-5299 GCF_031412075.1 Rhizobacter sp. | reverse complement strand
GGGCCGCAGGCGCTGTGATCAGCCGATCTTGAACCGGGCCACCGACTGCTTCAGTTCTTCAGCAGTCCGGGACAGTTCGCGCACCATCTGTGCCGTGGAACGCGTACCTTCACCAGTTTGCTCCGTCACCGCAAAAATGTGCTGAATGTTGGCAGCCACCACGTTGGCAGATTCGGCTTCTCGCAGTGCCTGGTTGGAAATCTGCCCGATCAGCTCGGCAAGCTGGCGTGACACACGGTCAATGTCGCCGAGCGCGTTACCTGCCGCGTCAGACAGCCGGGTTCCTTCCACCACACCCTGCGTGGATCGCTCCATGGCGCCCACCGCGTCTTGGGTGTCGGTCTGAATGGTCTTCACCAGGGCCGCAATCTGCCGCGTTGCATCGCCGGAGCGTTCTGCCAGCCGCTGCACTTCTTCGGCAACCACCGAGAAGCCTCGGCCGGCTTCACCGCCCGAGGCGGCCTGGATGGCGGCGTTCAGAGCCAGCACGTTCGTCTGCTCGGTAATGTCTGAAATCAGTTCGGTGATTTCACCAATCTCCTGCGACGACTCGCCGAGTCGCTTGATCCGCTTGGAGGTTTCCTGAATCTGGTCGCGAATCGAGTTCATACCGCCGATGGTGTTTTGCACCGCGGTCAGACCGGATTCAGCGGCTTTCAGCGACTGGCGCGCCACCTGGGCCGTTTGCTGGGCTTGTGCCGACACTTCGTTGATTCGGCCTGCCATTTGCAGCACCGACTCGCCGGTTTCGCGAATCTCTCGCAGCTGCTCGTCGGAGGCTGCGAGCAGTTCGGTCGACGTGGCTTCCACCTGCTGCGTCGTCTCCGTCACCCGGCCTACCGTGCCCTGCACCTGCGACACCAGGGTTCGCAGTTCTTCCACCGTGTAGTTCACCGAGTCGGCGATGGCGCCCGTGATGTCTTCCGTCACCGTGGCTTGTTGCGTCAGGTCACCTTCAGCCACCGTTTGCAGTTCGTTCATCAATCGCAAAATGGCGGCCTGGTTGGCGTCGTTCACACGTTAGGCTTCTTGCTCCTGACGTTCGGCTTCCATCTGCTGCGACTTGGCAACCGTGGCGCGCTGTGCCTGGTCATTCACGTACAGCTTCAGCAGGCCGGCACCGCCGGCGGCCAGCAGCGCGGCAAACAGCACCAGCACCACCAAGGCGACGCGGCTGAAGCCGGTTTCGGCGCCGAGGCGGTCCTGCACGACTTCCAGGCCTTTTCGCAGCGGCTCGCTGTCGGCAATGATCGATGCCTGCGCTTCACGCGCCGAGACCAGACCTTGCAGGTTGCCCAGAATCGAGCCGGCTTCGGTGCGTGTTTCTTCGTATTGTTTCAGCAGCGCTTGCAGGCGCTCCTTGGTCTGCGGGTCCTTGGTGCCGGGCAGGCGCAACTCGGCGTTGCCGTTGAGCAAGCCATCGGCGATTTCACGGAAGGAGTTCAGGTCCTTGCCGAGCAAGAACACGGCTTCGGGGCTCACGCCCTCCATGGTCAGGAATTCGTTGGCCGACTTGCCGATACGCTGGGTCAACATCACCAACTGGCCCACCGCCGACAGCTCGGCCGGCGAGGCCTCTTGCTGCAGCTTGAGCGACGACACCGTTTCGGCAATTTCAAGCAGGTCGGACGACTGGCGGTTGATGGTGCGAAGCGCCTTGCCCACCTGAGTCAAGATCTTTTCCTGGCCCATCACGGTGTTGGCGTTCTTTTCAGCACGGTCCACCAGCGGCACCATGGGAGTCAGCGACTCCTGCACCGACGAAGGCGCCGCATCGATGTTGCCTTCACCCTTGGCCAGCCCGCGCACGCTTTTGGCCAGCACTTCGGTACTTTCCTTCACCTCCGGGAATGCCGACGCGCTACCGATCAGCGCCTGTGACACCGACTTCGCAAGACGCTGCGACTGCATCAGCGCCTGGCCGGAAGCCGCCACCTGGGCCGAGCCCTTGGCCGCCGAGTTCAACGAGTAGATGGTCATGCCGACCAGGCCCGCCAGACCCAGGCCCACCAGGGCCAGCAAGATGCGCTGCTGCGTCGCCACCGGCGCGTTGCCGATCAGCGGCAAGCCAGTGGCGCCTGCGGCGTCATCGGAGCCGGATGCGGGCAGGCGGGTTTCGGCGAAGTCTGCAATCTCCGAGGGAGCTGCCTCGGTGATGATGGACGAGTCCATGTGCACCGTGCGCGTCATGGGGTCGCCCAACGCCGCCGAGCCCGCCGATCCATCGCGCATGGGCCGGTCCAGGGCGACCACATCGTCCATCGGGATCACCGGGTTGTCGTGATCCAACACGTCGGAGTCGCGACCTTTGCCGATGCTTTTGAATTTGTCCAGGAAGCTCATATGTTCCTCGTTCCGTCGTGTCTCAATGTGACTGTCAGAAAGCCTTGGCGCCTAACGCGCATCAGCCCGCGATCTTCAGAAATGCCGACTCGTTGGCCAGCGCCGCGAGATTGAGCTCGCGCCACAGCCGGTTGTTCTCATCTCGGTAGTGCGTGCCGACAAAGGGCGGCTTCGCCTGCCCGTCATCGGCTTGGGGCTTCAGCTGCTCCAGATTGCGCAGACCGGAGAGCCGATCCACCATCACGGCGCAATTGATGTTCAGGTCGGTGTTGAAGGCCACGAACCAGGACTGCTCCCGCCCTTGCTCCTGGCTGCGAATGCCCAGGAAGCCGGCCAAATCGACCACGCCGTGCAAACGGCCGCGCAAGTTGGCCACGCCCATGAACCAGCGGCTTGTGTAAGGCACGGGCATCGCGGGCACGAACGGGAAAATTTCGCCAGCTTCCTGCAAAGGGAACAGGAAGCCATGGCCCCCACATTCGACGGCCAGCCAGGATTTGCCACGCTCTTGCGTTCGCGCCGCTTTGAGCTTTTCAGCCAGGCGGCTTTGCAGCTCGCGCAGTGCTTCCTTATTGGCCATTCACACCTGCCTGCGGGACGTGAGAGGTTTGCATTCGCCGTGCCGATCTCTTGAGTGAGAGGGTGTCAGTCGAAGGCCTTGATCTTGGCCACCAGCTCGTCGGCGTCGACGGGCTTGACGATGTAGTCGCGTGCACCTTGGCGCATGCCCCAGACCTTGTCGGTTTCCTGGTTCTTGCTGGTGCACATGATCACGGGCACATCGACGAAGCGCGGGTCACGGGTGATGGCGCGGGTGAGCTGGAAGCCGTTTTGGCCCGGCATCACCACGTCCATCAGGATCAGGTCAGGCTTGTCTTCGCCCAGGCGGCGCATGGCGTCTTCGCCGTCTTCGGCAGTGCGCACCGAATAACCCCGCTTGGTCAGCAGTTCAGACAGGAAATGCAATTCGGTTTTCGAATCGTCAACCAACAGAATTTTCTTGATCGCCATGTTCATTACTCCAACTCGACCGGCGCAAACTCGCGACCGGTCATTGACTTATTCAGATCGACGGTGTTGCTCAACCACTTGCAGCAACTGGTCTTTGGTAAAGGGTTTGGTCAGATAGGCCTCGGAGCCCACCATGCGACCACGCGCCTTGTCGAACAAACCATCTTTGGAAGACAGCATGATCACGGGCACACCCGAAAACTTGGGATTGCGCTTGATGATGGCGCAGGTCTGATAACCATCGAGACGGGGCATCAGGATGTCGCAGAAGATCAGATCGGGCGCGTGGTCGTTGACCTTGGACAAGGCGTCGAAGCCGTCTTCAGCCAGCAGCACCTGGTAGCCGCCTTGCTTCAGGAAAATCTCTGCGCTGCGGCGGATCGTGTTGCTGTCATCAATGACCAGCACCTTGATGCCTGCAAGGGCTTCATTGCTCACCGGGTTGTCTCCTCAACGACTGCGGGTCGGTTCAATTCGATCATCCCAACGGGGTTCAAGATCAGATCTGCACCATCTCAAAATCTTCCTTGCGGGCGCCGCATTCCGGACAGGTCCAGTTCATCGGGACGGCCTCCCAAGGGGTTCCGGGTGCAATGTCGTGATCTGGGTCACCGGCGGCTTCGTCATAGATCCAACCGCAAATCAGGCACATCCATGTACGTACCGCGCTGGCGTCTTTGCTCACGTTTATTCTTTATCGCTTCACTACAATGAGAAAAGATTGTAGCCACGCAAAATCCCAAAAACGCGTTAGTTTGTGGGCACATACGCCACATTCCTCACATTTTTCTAGAAGTGCTGACAAACCCGGCACCTTCTAACGGACGCCCCCATGACTACCGACGTGATCCCCACCGAAAACACCGCGGCCCTGCCCCAAGATGCTCCGGCGCCGGCTTGCGTGATGACTTTCAACGCCAGCGACCCGAGCGGCGCCGGTGGCCTGGCCGGTGACGTGGTCACCATTGCCGCCATGGGCGCACACGCCCTGCCGGTGGTCACCGCGGTGGTGCTGCGCGACACCGCCGAGGTGTTCGACCACAGCGCGATCGACGCCGACGTGGTGGTCGAGCAAGCCCGCAGCATCCTGGAAGACGTGACCATCGCCGCCTGGAAGGTCGGCTTCCTGGGCTCGGCCGAAGGCGTGGCCGCGGTCGCCGAGGTGTTGTCTGACTACCCCGACGTGCCCCTGGTCGCCTACTTGCCCAACCTGTCGTGGGTTGAAGAAGACGACCAGCAGGCCTACCTCGACTCGTTCCGCGAACTGGTTTTGCCGCAAACCGAGGTGCTGGTGGGCAGCCATCAGACGCTGACGAACTTTTTGCTGCCCGACTGGAGCAGCGACCGCCCGGCTTCGCCGCGCGAGCTGGCGGTGGCCGCCTCGCAGCACGGCACCCGCTTCGTGCTGGTGACGAGTGTGCCCTTGCCCGACCAGGTCCTCGACAACGTACTGGCCTCGCCTGAAGGTGCCATCACCGGCGAAAAGTTCGAGCGCTTCGAGGTCAGCTTCGTCGGCGCGGGCGACACCTTGTCGGCCGCGTTGGCCGCCTTGCTGGCGGCCGGCAGCGAGCTGCACACTGCCGTGGGCGAATCGCTGGCTTTCCTGGACCAGGCGCTCGACGCCGGTTTCCGCCCCGGCATGGGCAACGTGATCCCCGATCGATTCTTCTGGGCCCTGCCGCCGGGCGAAGAGGGTGAAGAAGGCGCCGACGCCCCCGGCGACGACCTGCCAAAGGACCCGCGCCATGTCCACTGAGACACCGACCAATGCAGCCTTGTTCGAACGCGCCCAGCGCGTCATTCCGGGCGGCGTCAACTCGCCGGTGCGGGCCTTCAAGGCCGTGGGCGGCACACCGCGGTTCATCGCCCGTGCCCAAGGGCCCTACATCTTCGACGCCGAAGGCACCCGCTACATCGACTACATCGGCTCCTGGGGGCCGATGAT
>NZ_JANOCG010000566.1:0-3485 GCF_031412075.1 Rhizobacter sp. | reverse complement strand
GCCCGGCCACATCTTCCCGCTGCAAGCCAAAGACGGCGGCGTGCTCATGCGCGCAGGCCACACCGAAGCCGGCTGCGACCTAGCCGGCATGGCAGGCCTGTCGCCTACCTCGGTCATCTGCGAGATCATGAAAGACGACGGCACCATGGCCCGTCTGCCCGATCTCGAAATCTTCGCCAAGGAACACGGCCTGAAGATCGGCACCATCGCCGACCTCATCGGCTACCGCAGCCGCAACGAAAGCCTGATCGAGCGTCTGGGACAGCGCCAGCTCAGCACCGCCCAGGGCGTGTTCGACTGCACCACCTTCCGCGACCGCACCGGTGGTGTGCACCTGGCGCTGAGCCATGGTGACGTGCACACCGGCGAAGAAGTGCTGGTGCGTGTGCACGAGCCGCTGTCGGTGATGGACTTGCTCGATGTGGGCGCGTGTGGCCACTCGTGGCCGCTGCCCAAGGCCTTGCAGGCCGTGCAGGCCGCAGGCCGAGGTGTCGCCGTGCTGCTGAACTGCGGCGACGACACCAGCGCGATGCTGGCCCGCCTGGGCTCACCCGTCAGCACCGCCCCCGTGCGCGGCCAGATGGACCTGCGCACCTACGGCATCGGCGCGCAGATCCTGCGCGAGCTGGGTGTGAGCAAGATGAAGCTGCTGGGCAGCCCGCGCCGCATGCCCAGCATGACGGGCTATGGCCTCGAAGTCACCGGCTTCGTCGCTCCGGAACACTGAAGGAACCGCTCTCATGCAAGACGCTGACAAAGGCCAGGCCATTGATCTGGACGGCACCGATTTGCGCATCGGCATCGTGCAAGCCCGCTTCAACGAAAAGCTCACTGACCAGCTCGCGCAGTCGTGCATGGCCGAGCTGGAGGCCCTGGGTGTGGCCGCCAAGCACATCCGCCACGTCACCGTGCCAGGCGCCCTCGAAGTGCCGGTGGCGCTCAACGCCATGGCGCAGAGCGACCGCTACGACGCGCTGATTGCGCTGGGCTGCATCATCCGCGGCGAGACCTACCACTTCGAGCTGGTCGCCAACGAGAGCGGTGCCGGCGTGAGCCGCGTGTCACTCGACCACGAGCTGCCGGTGGCCAACGCCATCCTGACCGTCGAGAACGAAGCCCAGGCCTGGGCCCGCGCTGAAGAAAAAGGCCGCGACGCCGCCCGTGTGGCCGTCGAGATGGCCAACCTGCTGGAAGAGCTTTCGTGACCGACACCCCCAAGAAGACCGCCAGCGCGGGCAAGCCGCCTATCAAACCCGTGCGCCCCAAATCGTCGCGTCGGCGCTCGCGCGAATTCGCGGTGCAAGGCTTGTACGAGTGGCTGCTCTCGGGTGGTGAACCCGGCGCAATCGACGCCCATGTGCGCGAACAAGAAGGTTTCGACAAATGTGATGCCGCGCACTTCGACGCCCTGCTGCACGGCTGCATCGCCGAGGCGGCCGACATCGACGCCGCGCTCACCCGCCACGTCGACCGCAAGACCAACGAGCTTTCGCCGGTCGAACACGGCGTGCTGATGATCGGCGTCTACGAGCTCAAGCACTGCATCGACATCCCCTACAAGGTGGCGATCAACGAGGCCGTGGAGCTGGCCAAGAGTTTCGGCGGCACCGACGGCCACAAGTACGTGAACGGCGTGCTCGACAAGGCGGCGGTCGACCTGCGGCCGCTGGAGGTCGAGGCCTTTCGCGCCTCGCGCCGCTGACGTTTCACACTGACACCGCCCCCATGAAGCTCGCGGGCCGGCTCGATCACATCGAGCCCTTCTACGTGATGGAGTGCGCCAAGGCGGCGGCCGAGATGGCCGCCAGCCCGGAGTGCGCCGACTCGCCGATGATCTTCCTGAACATCGGCGAGCCCGACTTCACCGCCCCACCGCTGGTGCAAGAGGCCGCCCTGCGCTGCCTGAGCCAGGGCCGCACCCAGTACACCCCCGCCACCGGCCTGCCCGCGCTGCGTGAGCGTCTGAGCCAGTGGTATGCCGAGCGTTTTGGTGTGGACGTGCCGGCGCGGCGCATCGTGATCACCGCAGGCGCGTCGGCCGCCCTGCAGCTGGCCTGCCTCGCCCTGGTAGAGCGTGGCGACGAAGTGCTGATGCCCGACCCGAGCTACCCCTGCAACCGCCATTTCGTGGCCGCCGCCGATGGGGTGCCGGTGCTGTTGCCCTCACCGCCCGAACACCGCTTTCAGCTGGATGCGGCGGGCGTCGAAGCGGCCTGGACGCCCCACACACGCGGCGTGTTGCTGGCTTCGCCCTCCAACCCCACGGGCACCTCGATTGCGCATGACGAGATGGCGCGCATTGCGCAGGCCGTGCGCAGCCGCGGCGGCTTCACCATGGTCGACGAGATCTACCTCGGCCTGAGCTTCGACGAAGCTTTCGGCCACAGCGCCTTGGCCCACGGCGACGACATCATCTCGATCAACAGCTTCTCCAAATACTTCAGCATGACGGGCTGGCGCCTGGGCTGGCTGGTGCTGCCCGAGGCGCTGGTCGCACCGGTCGAAAAGCTCGCACAAAACCTCTACATCTGCGCTTCGTCGGTGGCACAGCATGCAGCGCTGGCCTGCTTCGAGGCCGACTCGCTCAACGAATACGAACGCCGCCGCAGCGAGTTCAAGGCGAGGCGCGACTACCTGGTGCCGGCCTTGAACCAACTCGGCCTCAGCGTGCCCGTCATGCCCGACGGTGCGTTCTATGCCTGGGCCGATTGTTCGGCGCACTCACCCAGCAGCTGGGATTTCTGCTTCGACCTGATGCGCCGCGCCCACGTGGCCATCACCCCTGGCCGCGATTTCGGCCCGCATGCGGGTGAGCGCTATGTGCGCTTTTCCTATGCCAGCAGCATGGGCAGCCTGCGGCAGGCCGTGGCCAGGCTGCACACTGCGCTCCATCGTGAGTGAAAAACCTCACATCCTCTTTCGTGTCGGGGTGTTACTAATGCGCGAACGCGGTGCTTTTTGGTGCCTTGGTGCACCTGGCTTGGACTAAGCTCGCGTGATGGTGGTTGCTTACTGCCCGCTGAATGACGAATCCAAGTTCTTCCATGTCCGGCCTCGCACCTGAACCGTCTGTCCCCGGTCCCAACAGCCTGCCGGCTGGCGGCGACTCGGCGCCCTGGAGCGACACCGAAGAAATGGGCCTGCCGGCGCAGCCGGCGATGGCGTTCAACGCCAACCCGCCCAACAAGGCCACCGACCAGTTGCCCACCATCGGCCACATCGGCCGTTATGCCCTCAAGTACCAGATCGGCGAGGGTGGCCTCGGTCGCGTGTTCGCGGCGCACGACCCGCTGCTGTCGCGCCTGATCGCCATCAAGACCCTGAACCTCGAAATCGCTGCCGAAGAGCGCGAGTCGTTCAACGCCTTGTTCCTGAACGAAGCGCGTGCCGCCGGTGGCCTGAGCCACCCGCACATCGTGACGGTGTTCGACGCCGGCGTGAGCGAACAAGGCGCCTACATCGCGATGGAGCTGCTCAAGGGCCGC
>NZ_JANOCG010000565.1:0-6244 GCF_031412075.1 Rhizobacter sp. | reverse complement strand
AGACGAACCCAGCCACCGGCGCCGAGACCACCGAAGTCGCGCAGGTGCTGAGCGCGAGCAACGGCGTGGTGCTGAAGATCGGTGACCGCATCGAGACCGGCATCCCTGGCCGCATCGTCTACGACGGCGTGCCGCCCCACCTGCGCGACCGGCCCACGCTCGTCACCGAGCTGCAAAGCAAGCGAGCGGGTGCGCAGATTCTGGAGTTGTCTTACCTCACCAGCGGTCTCGCGTGGCAAGCAGACTACGTGGCCGAGCTGAGCGCCGACGACAGCACGCTCGACCTGAACGGCTGGGTCACGCTGACCAACCGCAGCGGCACGGCCTACCCCAACGCCAAGCTGCAGCTGGTGGCCGGCGACGTGAACCGCGTGCGAGAAGAGGTGCGCCGAGTGCGTGCCGAAAAGATGGTGACCATGGCGGCCGCGCCCGCCCCGAGCGGCATGGCGCAGGAGGCCCTGTTCGAGTACCACCTGTACACGCTGAACCGGCCCACCACCCTGGCCGACAACCAGACCAAGCAGGTGGCCTTGCTCAACGCGAGCCGCGTGCCCGTCACCAAGGAGCTGCTGCTGCAAGGCAGCGACTACTACTACCGTTCCAGCGTGGGCGACATCGGCCAGAAGCTGAAGGCGGGTGTGTTTGTCGAGTTCAGCAACCGCGAAAGTTCGCGCCTCGGTCAGCCGCTGCCCAAGGGCGTGGTGCGTGTCTACAAGCGCGACAGCGCGGGCAACGCGCAGTTCGTCGGCGAAGACCGCATCGACCACACGCCCAAGAACGAGAAAGTGCGTTTGAAGCTGGGTGACGCGTTCGACGTGACGGCCGACAAGAAACAAACCGACTTCCGCCGCCGTGAGCCCAACAACAAGGCCAGCTACGTCGGCGAGAGCGCCTTCGAGATCGTGTTGCGCAACGCCAAGACCGAAGCGGTGACCGTGACCGTGCGCGAGCCGGTGCCGGGCGACTGGACCATGCTCGAGGAGTCGATCAAGCACAGCAAGGTGGCCGCAGGCACGGCCGAGTGGAAGGTGTTGGTGCCGGCCGGTGGCAGCACGACGCTGAAGTACAGGGTGCTCGTGAGGTACTGAGCGGCACCTCACCACCTGTCGAAACGTGAGCCGTGCACGGCGCTGGCTTCGACAGGCTCAGCCCGAACGGAAATGGATTTGAACCCTTCCTCCGCCCGTCGAAGGGTGCGCCGTGAACTGCGCTGGCTTCGACAAGCTCAGCCCGAACGGGAATGCATATGGAGGCTCGGTTGAACTCGCCCCCCGTTCGCCCTGAGCAGAGACTGAGCCTGTCGAAGGCCCGTCCGTCGAAGGGCTGGCGAGCGAAGTCACGCTGCAAGCTGACGCGCCGCTCAAGTTCGATCCGCTACAGTCGAAAGACCCTGATCGACCCTCACTGACCATGACCTACACCGCCAGTTGCCTGTGCTCGGGCATCAGGTTCCGCATCACCAGCGAGCTGGCGCCGATCCAGGTGTGCCACTGCGTGCAATGCCGCAAGGCGCAGGGCACGGTGTTCGCCACCAACACGCCGGTGGCGCGCTCGGCATTTCATCTCGACAGCGGCGCCGAGCTGGTGACCGAATACGAGTCGTCGCCTGGCAAGAAGCGTGCGTTCTGCAAGCGCTGCGGCTCGCCCCTCTACAGCCGGCGTGATGACCTGCCCGAGGTGCTGCGCATCCGCGCGGGGCTCATCAACGAGCCGCTGGCGGTGCGGCCCGCTGCCCACTGCTACGTGGCCAGCAAGGCGAACTGGTGGCGCATCGACGACGGGCTGCCCCAGTTTGCCGCGGCCTACACTGCACCCAACCCCTGACCACCCACGTGCTCGACTTCGAAGCCGCCCCCATTGAGTCGTCGCAGATGCGGCGTGCCGGCAAGGGCTTGCTGTCGCTCGCATTGATGGACGCGCGCAACCACACCCTTCGCTGGATGAGCGCCCTCGAAGCTGCGCTGACCGAGCCACCGCTGGGTGTTCCGATGCAGCCGGAGCTGAACCCGCCGCTGTGGTCGCTTGGCCACCTCGGTTGGTTCCAGGAGTACTGGATCTCGCGCAACGTGCAGCGTCAACGCGGCGCACTCGCCGACCCGGCCTCGCTGCGGCTCGCGTCCATCGACCCCTTCTCCGACGAGTGGTACGACCCGACGCTCGCCCCCCACGGCGCCCGCTGGCAGCTGCAATTGCCGCACGCGCAGGCCACACGCCAGTACCTGGCCGACACGCTCGAAACCACGCTGGAGCTGCTGGAGCACACGCCCGAAGAAGACGACGCCATGTACTTTTATCGCCTGGCGCTGTTTCGTGAAGACATGCAGTGCGAGGCGTTTGCCGAAATGTCGCAAACGCTGGGCTTCGACGCCGGCTTGCTGCCTTTGCTCGGCACGCTGGCCACGCGCGGGCCGCTCTTGTTCCCGGCCACACGCTGGTCGCTGGGCACCGGGCCGCATGGTTTTGCCTTCGACAACGAACGCCCGGCGCACGAGCACGTCGTGCCCGAGTTCGAGATCGATGCGCAGCCCGTCACCTGGGCGCAGTACTGCGAGTTCGTCGAAGACGGTGGGTATGACGACGTGTCGCAGTGGTCGTCTGAAGGCTGGGCCTGGGTGCAACAAGAAGGCCGGCGCACGCCGCGCCATGTGGACCAGATGCGCCAGAGCGTGATGCTGCAGCGCTTCGGCAAGCTCACCCGCGTGCCGATGAGCCAGCCCGCCATGCATGTGAGCTGGTACGAAGCCGACGCCTGGTGCCGCTGGGCCGGCCGGCGCCTGCCCACCGAGCTGGAGTGGGAGCTGGCGGCACACACCGGCCCTTCACGTGGGCTGCGCTTTGGCCAGGTGTGGGAGTGGACGGCGGGGAGTTTCCGCCCCTACCCGGGTTTCACGCCGGGCCCCGACCGCAGCTATTCGCAGCCCGCGTTTGGTGCGCACAAGGTCTTGCGCGGCGCGTCGTTCGCCACACGCGAACGCATGCGCAACCCGAAGTTCAGGCGCTTCTTGATGCCTCATCGGGACGATGTGTTCAGCGGCTTTCGGAGTTGCGCGATTTAGCTGCCACGCGATCCAACGGGTGTGGCAACCGCCCCCCGACTTGCACATGTCGTTCTCCCTGCCGGCCAAGGCTTCTTGATCGCAGTCTTCCCGAGCGCGGATTCGGTCTGACCTCGAAGGGCATCAAGGCGCGTAGCGCACCGCCTGCTCACCTCGGCAAAAGCCGTAGAGCTGCATGCCCGCCTGGCGGGCGATGTCGACCGCCAGCGTGGTCGGTGCCGAAATGGTGGCGAGCAGGGGCACGCCCATGCGCGCGCACTTGCGCACCAGCTCGTAGCTCGCGCGGCTCGACATCACGACGAAGCCATCGTCGAAATTTTGCTTGTCGAGCGCCCTCCGGCCGAGCAGCTTGTCGAGGGCGTTGTGTCGGCCCACGTCTTCCATCACGGTGGTGATGTCGCCTTCGGGTGTGGCCCAGGCGGCGGCGTGGTGCGCCCCGGTGAGGGCGTTCAGCGGTTGCCGCGAGGGCAATTGGGCGAAGGCGCGCAACACGGTTGTCGCGGGCAGTTGCTCGAGCCAGGCGGGGACGTTCAGCAATTCAGGCACCAGGTCGAGCCGCTTCAGGCTGTCGATGCCGCACACCCCGCAGCCGGTGCGACCGACCAGGCTGCGGCGCAGTTCCTGCAGTCGCGCAGCAGCGGCAGACCCGACTTCGAGCTGAACCTCCACACCGTCGCTGACCTCGATGACGTCGACGCCACGACACTCATCGCGTGACGCGAGCAGGCCTTCCGACAACGCGAAGCCGAGGGCAAAGGCCTCCAGGTCGGCCGGCGTGGCCATCATCACGGCATGCGAGATGCCGTTGAAGACCAGGGCCACCGGCACCTCGGCGGCGATGCGATCGCTCTGCATCTGCGTGGTACCCACGCGCTGAACCGAGACCTCGCGGGTGGGCTCCATGCGGCTCACGCCAGCACGCTGCGGTGGCTGGTGATGGCGTGCAACACGGCCGGGTGCAGGCCGGCGCCGGCCTGGCCGTCGATGTGGGCCAGCAGCTCGCGCCGCATGCGCGGCTCCCAGAACTTCTTGATGTGCACGGCGATGCCTTCCTCGGCCTCCACCGGGTCGGGCATGGACTCGAAGAAGTCGCCAATCTGGTTGGCCATCTTGATCAGGATCTCGATGTGCATGGCCTACTTGGCCCCCACCTCGTGCGCCGCGTTCAGCAGGCCTTGTTGCAGCCGGTCGAAGCGGCTGTGCTCCTGCTGCCAGGCCGAAGGCTGCATCACCGGCATCACCTGCACTGCGGTCACCTTGTACTCGGGGCAGTTGGTGGCCCAGTCGGAGTTGTCGGTGGTGATCACGTTGGCGCCCGACTCGGGGAAGTGGAAGGTGGTGTACACCACGCCCGGCGCCACCCGGTCAGTGACGGTGGCACGCAACACGGTGTCGCCGGCGCGGCTTTGAATGCCCACCCAGTCGTCGTGCTTGATGCCACGGTCTTCGGCGTCGTGCGGGTGGATCTCGAGCCGGTCTTCGCTGTGCCACTCCACGTTGGGCGTGCGCCGTGTCTGCGCGCCCACGTTGTACTGCGAGAGGATGCGCCCGGTGGTCAGCAGCAGCGGGAACTTGCGGGTGATCTTCTCGTCGGTGGCCACGTACTTGGTGATGATGAAGCGGCCCTTGCCGCGCACGAATTTGTCGATGTGCATGGTGGGTGTGCCGTCGGGTGCGGCATCGTTGCAGGGCCATTGCACGCTGCCCAGCTGCTCGATCTTGGTGAAGCTCACGCCCTTGAAGGTGGGTGTGAGCGCGGCGATCTCGTCCATGATCTGCGAGGGGTGGGTGTAGTGCATCGGGTAGCCCAGCGCGTTGCTGAGCTTGACCGTGACTTCCCAATCCGCCAGCCCCGCTTTCGGCGGCATCACCTTGCGCACGCGCGAGATGCGGCGCTCGGCGTTGGTGAAGGTGCCGTCTTTCTCCAGGAATGACGATCCGGGCAAGAACACGTGCGCGTACTTGGCGGTCTCGTTCAAGAAGAGGTCTTGCACCACGATGCATTCCATCGCCATCAGCGCTTCGGCCACGTGCTGCGTGTTGGGGTCGCTCTGGACGATGTCTTCACCCTCGCAGTACAGGCCCTTGAAGCTGCCGGTGAGCGCGGCGTCGAACATGTTGGGGATGCGCAGGCCCGGCTCGGGCTGGATCGTCACGCCCCACACGCTTTCGAACGAGGCGCGCACGGTGCTGTCGGACACATGGCGGTAGCCCGGCAGTTCGTGCGGGAAGGAGCCCATGTCGCAGGCGCCCTGCACGTTGTTCTGGCCGCGCAGCGGGTTCACGCCCACACCTTCGCGGCCCACGTTGCCGGTGGCCATGGCGAGGTTGGCGATGCCCATCACCATGGTCGAGCCCTGGCTGTGCTCGGTGACGCCCAGGCCGTAGTAGATGGCGGAGTTGCCCTTGCGCGCATACAGCCGCGCTGCGGCGCGCACCTCGGCGGCGGGCACACCGGTCACCTCTTCCATCAACTCGGGCGAGTTCTCAGGCCGGGCGACGAACTCGCGCCATTCGTTGAACGATTTCGGGTCGCAGCGCTCGGCCACATAGGCCTCGTCGACCAGGCCTTCGGTGACGACCACATGCCCCAACGCGCTGATGATGGCGACGTTGGTGCCGGGCTTCAATTGCAGGTGGTGCGCGGCGCGGATGTGGGGTGACTTCACGATGTCGATGCGGCGCGGGTCGACCACGATCAGCTGCGCACCTTCACGAAGACGGCGCTTCATGCGTGACGCGAACACCGGGTGCCCGTCGGTCGGGTTGGCGCCGATGATCATGATGACGTCGGCCTTCTCCACCGACTTGAAGGTCTGCGTGCCGGCCGAGGTGCCGTAGGTCTGGCCGAGGCCATAGCCGGTCGGCGAGTGGCAGACACGGGCGCAGGTGTCGACGTTGTTGTTGCCGAAGGCCGCGCGCACCAGCTTTTGCACCAGGTAGGTTTCTTCGTTGGTGCAGCGTGACGAGGTGATGCCGCCAATGGAGTCGCGCCCGTGCTCGGCCTGCAGGCGCTTGAACTCGCTGGCGGCGTGGTTGATCGCCACGTCCCAGCTCACCTCTTGCCACGGGTCGGTGATCTTCTTGCGGATCATCGGCGTGGTGATGCGGTCCTTGTGCGAGGCGTAGCCCCAGGCAAAGCGGCCTTTCACGCAGGAGTGGCCTTCGTTGGCCTTGCCGTCTTTCCA
>NZ_JANOCG010000564.1:0-10778 GCF_031412075.1 Rhizobacter sp. | reverse complement strand
GGCAGCACGCTCGACTGCCGCGCCGACATGTATTCACTGGGCGCCGTGCTCTACCACCTGATCGCCGGGCGGCCGCTGTTCGACTCGACCTCGCAGTCGGCCATGATGAACCAGATCTACACCGCCGAGCCCACGCTGCTGAGTGCGCTGCGCTCGGGTGTGGGCTCGGGTGTCGACAACGTGATCCTGTCGGCCGTGGCCAAGCGCCCCGAAGACCGTTACACCACCTGGGACGACTTCGCCCAGGCGCTCTCCAGCCTGATCACCACCCAGCAGGTGCCACGCGGCCACCTGCAGGGCGTGCTCGACTCGGAGCGTTTCAACCTCTTGCGCTCGCTCGACTTCTTCAGCAACTTCGGCGACGTCGAGCTGTGGGAGGTGGTGCACCGCGCCAAGTGGCAACGTTTCCCGTTCGGCCACGCGCTCTACAGCAAGGGCGAAGAGGGCAACAGCTTTCACATCATTGCGCAGGGCGAGGTCGAGGTGTACCGCGACGGCGACAAGGTGGCCCAGCTCGGCGGCGGCACCTCGGTGGGCGAGATGGCCTACCTCGCGCCCAGCCCCGAGCTGCGCCGCCACAGCACCAATGTGATCGTCACCGACCCGGCCACCACCATCTCGTTCACGCCCGACACGCTGGCCCAGGTCAGCCCCAACTGCCGGCACCTGTTCGACGAAGCCTTCATCCGCGTGTTGGTGCGCCGGCTGCATGCGGCGCACGAGGCCATCGCTCACCCACGGCGAATTCTTTGATGGGCTTGCGCTGCGTCAGCCCGGCAAGGTCTTGATGCGTTGAGTGGCTTGCTGGGGGCGTGCGGCAGTGCTCCAATCCGACCCGGCGAACCCCTCGTCTTCAAACACCCCGGGAAGGAACCTCGATGAAACACCTGATCAGCCTGCTGGCCGTTGCCCTGTCGTCATTGGCCGTGTCGGCCCATGCCGCCGACGCCGCATCGGCACCAACCGCTCAGCAAACCAAGATGGGCACGTGCAACAAGGAAGCCGCCGACAAGAAGGGCGACGAGCGCAAGGCCTTCATGAAGACCTGCCTCTCGAACAAGCCGGCGAGCGGCAAGACCGCCCAGCAGGAAAAGATGAAGACCTGCAACAAGGACGCCGAAGGCAAGAAGGGCGACGAGCGCAAAACGTTCATGAAGTCTTGCCTGTCGAACAAGGCCTAAGCGTCATTCCCGCGCAGGCGGGAATCCAGAATGCCGGCAGTTGCACCAGCCTTCGCAGCACGGTACGAAGCGCACATGCTGGATTCCCGCCTGCGCGGGAATGACGGTGGGCTTCTCCGGAAGCTCCGTTACTCCCAAGTCAGCTGCGCTGCTGCCAATAGCTCGCGTCACCGTAGCGCTGCTTCAGATAGTCCACCCACAAACGCACCCGCAGCGGCAAGTGTTTGCGTTGCGGAAAAAGCGCGTAAATGCCATTGGGCGGTGCGGCAAATTCGTCCAGCACGCTGACCAAGGTGCCGGCCGCCACCTGGCTGTGCACCTCCCAGGTGGAGCGCCAGGCGATGCCCAGCCCGGCGAGGCACCAGTCGTGCAACACCTGGCCGTCGCTGCAGTCGAGCCGCCCGTTCAGGCGCAGGTGGATCACTTCGCCGCCGAGCGTGAAGGCCCAGCCGCGCGTTTGGCTGGCGTCGGTGCTGAGGGTGAGGCAGTCGTGGCGGGCCAGGTCGTTGGGGTGACGCGGTGTGCCGGCGCGCCCCAGGTAATGCGGTGTGGCCACGCACAGGCGGCGGTTGTCGGCCAGGCGAACACTGACCAGGCTGCTGTCGGGCAGGTCGCCCACGCGCACCGCGCAGTCAAACCCTTCGTTGACGATGTCGACCAGCCGGTCGCTGAGGTTCAGCGACACGTTCACATCGGGGTGCTGTGCCACAAAACCGGGCACCAGAGGCGCCACGTGGCGTCGCCCGAAGCCGGCCGGCGCGGTGATACGCAAGTAACCACTGGCTTTCACACCGCCTTCGCTGACGCTGGCTTCGGCATTGGCCAGGTCGGCGAGCAAACGTTGGCAATCTTCGAGAAAGGCGCTGCCTTCGTGGGTCAGCGTGATGCGCCGGGTGGTGCGCAGCAGGAGCTTCACGCCCAGGCGTTCTTCCAGCGCGTCGATGCGCCGGCCCACCACGGCCGGGGCCATGCCTTCGGCGGCGGCGGCCGCCGTCAAGCTGCCCTTGGCGGCCACCGCGACGAAGGATTCGATCTGTTTGAGCTTGTCCATGGGCCGCGAGATTACCTCTCGCCGAGTCATGAATCTTGCGTGTGCAGGCTACTTAATAAACGCTGGGATATCGAATAGGCTCCTTCTTTTGCCCGAACTTTGTCGTCTCCTTGAGGAAAACCATGACCGCACGCACCCCCGTCCACAGCCTGCAGGTGGCCACCGAGCTGCACCGCTTCATCGAAGACCAGGTGCTGCCCGGCACCGGCGTCGCGAGCGCCCATTTCTGGAAAGGCTTCGACGCCCTCGTGCGCGACCTCGCGCCCAAGAACATCGCGCTGCTGGCCGAGCGCGACCGCCTGCAGACCGAGATGGACGCCTGGCACACCGCCCACCCCGGCCCCATCGGCGACATGAAGGCCTACCGCAAGCACCTGGAGGCCATCGGCTACCTGGTGCCGCAGCCCAAGAAGGCCCAGGCGACCACCAAGAACGTCGACGCCGAGCTGGCCCTGCAAGCCGGCCCGCAGCTGGTGGTGCCCATCCTCAACGCACGCTACGCACTCAACGCCGCCAACGCGCGCTGGGGCTCGCTGTACGACGCGCTGTATGGCACCGATGCGCTGTCTGAAGCCAACGGCGCCACCCGCGCCGGCGCCTACAACCCGGTGCGCGGCGCCAAGGTCATCGAATACGCACGCTACGTGCTCGACCGCACCGCGCCGCTCGACAAGGGCTCGCACATCGACTCGGTCGGCTACACCGTCAAGGGCGGCAAGCTGGTCGTGGCACTGAAGAACGGCAAGACCACCGGCCTGAAAGACAACAAGCAGTTCATCGGCTACCAGGGCGATGCCGCGGCACCTTCGTCGGTGCTGCTGCAGCACAACGGCCTGCACCTCGACATCCGCATCGACCGCAACACCACCATCGGTGCCAAAGACCCGGCCGGTGTGTGCGACCTGGTGCTCGAAGCCGCGCTCTCGACCATCCTCGACCTCGAAGATTCGGTTGCCGTGGTCGACGCGCAAGACAAGGTACTGGCCTACGGCAACTGGCTCGGCATCTTGAAAGGCACGCTGACCGAATCCGTCAGCAAAGGCGGCAAGACCTTCACCCGCGGCCTGAACCCCGACCGCGTTTACCACGGCCCCAAGAAGGGCCAGGTCACGCTGCACGGCCGCTCGCTGATGTTCGTGCGCAATGTCGGCCACCTGATGACCAACCCGGCCATCTTGTACGGTGATGGCAAGGAAATCCCGGAGGGCATCCTGGACGCGGTCGTCACCACCACCATCGCACTGCACGACCTCGCACGCACCCACAAGCCGGGCATCAAGAACTCGCGCACCGGCTCGGTCTACATCGTCAAGCCCAAGATGCACGGCCCCGCTGAAGTGGCTTTTGCCGCCGAGCTGTTCTCGCGTGTCGAAGCGCTGCTGGGCCTGCCCGACAGCACCGTCAAGCTGGGCATCATGGACGAAGAGCGCCGCACCAGCGTCAACCTGAAAGCCTGCATTGCCGCCGCCGCATCGCGCGTGGCTTTCATCAACACCGGCTTCCTCGACCGCACCGGCGACGAGATGCACACCGCCATGCTCGCCGGCCCGATGATGCGCAAGGGCGACATGAAGGCGAGCGCCTGGATCCAGGCTTACGAGCGGAACAACGTGCTCGTCGGCCTCGGCATGGGCCTGCGCGGCCGCGCCCAGATCGGCAAGGGCATGTGGGCCATGCCCGACCTGATGGCCGCGATGCTGGAGCAGAAGATTGCGCACCCCAAGGCCGGCGCCAATACCGCCTGGGTTCCGTCACCCACCGCCGCCACGCTGCACGCGCTGCACTATCACCAGGTGAAGGTGAGCAAGGTGCAAAAAGAGCTGGAAAAGACCGACGCCGATGCCGCGCGCACCGAGCTGCTCCATGGCCTGCTGCAGATCCCGGTGGTGAAAGAAGCGACCTGGAGCGCCGCCGAGCGTCAGCAGGAGCTCGACAACAACGTGCAAGGCATCCTCGGCTACGTGGTGCGCTGGGTCGACCAGGGCGTGGGCTGTTCCAAGGTGCCCGACATCCACAACGTGGGCCTGATGGAAGACCGCGCCACGCTGCGCATCAGCAGCCAGCACATCGCCAACTGGCTGCACCACGGCGTGGTGACCGACAAGCAGGTCAAGGAGACCTTCGAACGCATGGCTGGCGTGGTCGACAAGCAGAACGCAGGCGATGCGCTCTACAAGAACATGGCCGGCAACTTCAAGACCTCGGCGGCTTACAAGGCTGCGCTGGAACTCGTCTTGAAGGGCAAGGAACAACCGAGCGGCTACACCGAGCCGCTGCTGCACGCCTGGCGCTTGAAGGTGAAGGCCGGCGCCTGATCGGCCTGCCTCGCAACAAGAAAAACGGCGCCTGCGGGCGCCGTTTTTCATGGCCAACACAGCCCGGGCTGCGGGATACCCCTCAGCGGGAAACTCCCCTCCCCCCTGGCACCAGCCGCCATCGTTTGGCGCGGATTGCCACTTACGCCACGGCGACGCTTCGTCCGAAAATTTCCTGCATCAGCAGCACCGCCCCGCAGTGGGCGGGCGCTGATCGCCGAGAGCCTTTCTCGGTGGTGTCACACACCATCCACATGCAGGAGACAAGACAATGAAATTTTCACGACGTTTGACACGTCCGCTGTGCAGTGCCGCCCTCGTGGCCGGCCTGTCGCTCGGCTTCACCACGCAGGCAGCCGCGGCCGACACCTACACCCAGACCCGGTACCCGGTGGTGCTGGTCCACGGGGCCTTCGGCTTCGACGCCATCGGCCCGCTGAACTACTTCTACGGCGTGCCCAGCGCATTGCGCTCCGGCGGTGCCGTGGTCTACACGCCCAGCGTGTCGGGCGCGTCGACCTCAGAAGCGCGAGGCGAACAATTGCTGCGCCAGCTGCGCGCGTTGAAGGCCACCTACGGCCATCAGAAGTTCAACCTTGTCGGCCACAGCCACGGCGGCGCGACTGCGCGCTACGTGGCGGCCGTGGCACCCGACCTGATCGCCTCGGTGACCACCGTGGGCGCACCGCACGCCGGCAGCAAGGTGGCCGACGTAGTGAAGGCCGTGACCTCGTGGACCGGCACCACCGGCCTGGTGGCTTCGATCGCCAACGGCCTGGCCACGACCATCGCCTTCCTGTCGGGCTCGCCCAACCTGCCGCAAGACGCGCTGGGCACGCTGCAGTCGCTCAACACCCAGGGTGCGGCCGACTTCAACCGCCGCTTCCCGCAGGGCGCGCCCACCAGCTCCTGTGGCCAGGGCCCGGCCTCGGCCAACGGCATTCGCTACTGGTCAGTAGGCGGCACCAGCGTCGCCACCAATGTGTTCGACGTGAGCGATGCGCTCCTGGTGACCACCGGCGCCATCTTCGGCTTCGAGCAGAACGATGGCCTGGTGAGCCAATGCTCCAGCCACTGGGGCACGGTGCTGAAAGACAACTACGCCTGGAACCACCTCGACGAGGTGAACCAGGCCTTCGGCCTGCGTGGCCTGTTCTCGCAAGACCCGGTGGCCTTCTACCGCAGCCAGGCCAACCGCCTGAAATCTGCCGGCCTGTGATGAAGGCCCTGCCACGGCGTGCGCTGCTTCTGGTGGCGCCCGCGCTGCTCGGGGCGGCCGCGCTGTGGCTGCTGCTGCCAGCCGACCGCACGCCGTCACAAGCGGCTGTGCCGGTCTTCACCGACTGGAGCTTCAACCCCTTTGCCGAGGGCCGGCCCCTCGACGGGGTGCAGCACAACGCCGACGCCGCGCGCGCGGCCGATGCAGCCCGCGCGCGTGTCGCCCGGGTGTGGGAAAACGGGTCGTTGCGCGGCTCAGATCTTGACGGCGACTGGGGCACCTGGGTCGACAACCAGCTGCAGCCCGGCAACGCCTTGCGCCGCCGCTTCGACTACCTGCTCACCGCGCTCGGCGAGGTGCAGCCCGCCGACCTGCGGCACTGGATCGAACAAGAGGTGAGCGCCCAGATGAGTGCTGGCGCCGCGCGCCAGGTGCTCGCGGTGTGGGACCGCTACATCCAACTGCAACAACGACATTTCAGCCACCAGGCCAACCCCAACGATGCGGCCACCTGGCAACCCGCGCTCGCCGAGCGCACCGCCGCACGCCGGCAGATCCTCGGTGCCGATTGGGCGCTGGCGTTTTACGGCGACGAAGAGCGTGCTTTCGTGGCGTTCACCGAACAGCGCACCGCACAGCGCGCCGCAGGTGCCCAACCCGCCGAGGTCGACCTGCTCACCGGCCCGCCCAGCGAGCAGCTGCAAGCCCAGCGTGTGCAGCAGTTCGGCGCCGAAGCGGCCGAGCGCCTGCGCGCCGAAGACCAGGCCTGGGCCGAGTGGGAGCGCCGCCTGCAAAGCGCGCGACAGCAGATGCAAACACTCGCCGCCGCACCGGAGCTGTCGGCCCTGCAACGCAGCCAGGCGCAAGAGACCTACCTCGCCCAGAACTTTTCCGGCCAAGAGCTGGTGCGTGCCCGCGCCTTGCTGATGCCCAACCCCTGAGCTCGCGCTGCGGGGGCTGGCACGACAATCGAGGCGTGTCGAACGCCATCGCCCTTTGCCGAGCCCTTGTTCTGCTGACCTGCCTGCTGGCCGGCGCACCGACGGCTCGCGCAGCAGACACCCCCGCCGACACCTACACGCAGACCCGCCACCCGCTGGTGCTGGTGCATGGCCTCTTCGGCTTCGACCACATCGGCCCGGTGGATTATTTCCACGGCATCAGCGACGCGCTGCGTGCCGGTGGCGCCACCGTCTACGCACCCAGCGTGTCGGCGGCCAACCTGTCCGAGGTGCGGGGTGAACAACTGCTGTTCGAGCTGCGCGCCCTGAAGGCGGCCTACGGCCACGAGAAGTTTCACCTCATCGGCCACAGCCACGGCGGGCCGACCGCGCGTTATGTGGCGGCGGTGGCGCCCGAGCTGATCGCCTCCGTCACCAGCGTCGGCTCGCCCCACACCGGCAGCAAGACGGCTGATGCGCTCAAGGACATGGCACAACGCAGCGGCGTGCCCGAGGTGCTGGCGAACATGGTCTCGGGCGCGGTCTCGCTGCTCTCGGGCGGGTCGACGCTGCCGCAAGACTCGCTGGGCGCGCTGAAGTCGCTCGAAAGCGAAGGCGCCGCCGTCTTCAACCGCCGCTTTCCGCAAGGCCAGCCCGTCACGCCCTGCGGCGAGGGCGCGGCGCTGGTGAACGGCGTGCGCTACTACTCGATGGGTGGCACGCGTGTGGCCACCAACGCACTTGACTTCAGCGACGCGGTGCTGCTGGCCACCAGCCGCTATTTCGGTGACGAGCCCAACGACGGCCTGGTCGGCCGCTGCGCCAGCCACTGGGGCACGGTGCTGCGCGACGACTATCCGTGGAACCACCTCGACGAGGTGAACCAGTCGCTGGGTTTGCGTGCCACGCTGTCGCCGGACCCGCGTGCCGTCTACCGGCTGCACGCCAACCGATTGAAGAGGTTGGGCCTGTGATGCGCGGCGCGCTGCGGCTGGTGGCACTCTTGTGGCTGGCGGGCTGCGGCTCGCCACCGGCTGCTGCGCAAGGCGCTCGCAATGTCGATCAGGTGCGCACGAGCGGCTCGCTGCGCGGCAGCGATCTCGACGGCGGCTGGGTCGTCGCCCGGCTGCACACCGACCCCGCCTTGTCGCACCGCTTCGACCACCTGCTGACCGCGCTGGGTGAGGTCGATGCCACCGAGATCCGGCGCTGGATCGGTGCTGAAGTGACCCGCCAACACGGCCCCGCCACCGCAGCCCAGGTGCTGCTCGCCTGGGACGAACACCTGGCCCGCTTGCAAAACAAGCCCACCCCCGGCCAGGAAGGTGGCAACAACCACCCCGCCAACCCGCCGCAAAAAACTGTGCGCCGCCCACCCCCACTGCCACGCGCGGTGTTGTTGCCCGAGCCCTCGGCGAGCGCCGAGCAGCTGCAGGCCTTGCACACCCAGCGCATCGACAAACTCGGCGCCGAGGCCGCCGAGCGCCTGCGCGCCGAAGACGCCGCCCGCTGGGCGTGGAGCCAGCGGCTCGCGCAGGCGCGCACGCAGTTGCAGACGCTACCGACAAACGCCGAGCGCGAGGCCCACCTGCAACGCCAGTTCGGCGGCAGCGAGCTGCTGCGCGCCCGCACCCTGCTCGGGTTGCCGCCCTGATCGACGGCCAACCCAGCCGCTAGGATGAAGCGGTGCAGCCCTCTCCCGCCCACAGCCTCGCCACCCTGCAAGAACGGCATGGCCGCGCCTACCGCTGGCGGGTCTTGCTCACCGTGATGGTGGGCACCATGGCGTCGATCATGGCCTCGACCATCGTCAACGTGGCCCTGCCCGACATGAGCCGCGTGTTCACGCTGGGCCAGGAGCGGGCGCAGTGGTTGTCAGCCGGGTTCATGGCCGCCGTCACCGTGGCGATGTTGACCACGCCGTGGTTGCTCGGCCGCTTCGGCTACCGCCACACCTACTTTGCGGCGGTCATCCTGCTGGCGGTGGGCGGCATCGCCGGGGGCCTGGGTTCGAGCTTCGAGCTGGTGCTGGCGATGCGCGTGGTCGAAGGCCTGGCCGCGGGGGTGATTCAGCCGATCCCGCCGGTCATCGTGTTGCAGTTGTTCGGCCGCCAGGAGCAGGGCAAGGCGATGGGCATCTTCGGCTTCGGCGTGGTGCTCGCGCCCGCGCTGGGCCCAAGCATCGGCGGGGTGCTGGTCGAGGCCTTCGGCTGGCGCTCGATCTTCTTCGTGGTGGTGCCGTTCTGCGCGGCGGCGCTGCTGCTGGCCCACCGGTACCTGCCCCACAGCTCGCCCGGCACCGAGGCGGTGAACCCGCACGACCGCCGCTTCGACCTGCCCGGCCTTGCGCTGCTGTCCGTGGCGGTGCTGACCGGCATGAACGGGCTGGTGCACCTGCACACCCCCTCGCTTTATGCCTATGCCTTGCTGGCGGTGTCGGCGCTCGGTGCGGGCCTCTTCATCTGGCGCCAGCGCACGGCCGAGCACCCGTTGATGGAGTTCAAGCTGTTCGACATCCGCGCCTTCCGCATGGGCGGCGTCGTGGCCTTCATCTACGGCGCGGCCTTGTTCGGCTCCACCTACCTGGTGCCGGTGTTCATGCAGATCGGCTTGAACCTGCCGCCCTCGCAGGCCGGTGCGGTGCTGCTGCCGGCGGGCATCTTGCTGGCCTTCATGCTGCCGCTGGGTGGGCGATTGGCAGACCACTACCCGTTCAACCAACTGGTGGCCTGCGGCATCGCGCTGCTCACACTGTCGTTCTGGTTGATGGCCCTGGTGGGGCTGGAAACCTCGTTGTGGGTCATCACCGCGTTTGCGATCGTCGGGCGCATCGGGTTGGGGCTGGTGCTGCCTTCGCTCAACCTCGGCGCGATTCGCCGGCTGCCCATGGTTCACGTCTCGCACGGCTCGAGCGCCATCAATTTCCTGCGGCAGCTGGGCGGCGCGGTGGGCGTGAGCCTGGCCGGCATCGTGCTCGAATGGCGGCTGCAAGTGCACGCCAGTGCACCGCTGCGCGCCTTCCACGAAACCTTCGTGCTGCTCGGTGCGATCTGCGCACTGGCCATCTGGGCCGGCTGGCGCATGCAGCCGCCGGGTGGCGGTGTGGTGCGGCGTGACGCCGCCGTCAGCGAGCACGCGCCGAGCGACATCAGCTGAGCTGCTCTAAGTGGGCACAACCCATTCGGGTTTGCCCAGGTTGGACTTCACCCAGGCCCGGGATCATGCTGTATTGAGCAGCGCACAGCATCACCTGTAGCGCGCGCCCCCATCCATGCAGGAGACATCACCGTGACCACTCGCATCCAGATCAATGGCAAGACGATGAACGTCAAGGCCGAGCCCGACACGCCGCTGTTGTGGGTCATCCGCGACGAGGTCGGCCTCACCGGTACCAAGTTTGGCTGTGGCATGGCGCTGTGCGGCGCCTGCACCGTGCACCTCGACGGCCAGCCAGTGCGCTCGTGCTCCACCCCGCTGTCGGCCGCCGCCGGCAAGAAGATCACCACCATCGAAAGCCTGTCACCCAACAACAGCCACCCGCTGCAAAAAGCCTGGATCGCGCACGACGTGCCGCAGTGCGGCTACTGCCAGAGCGGCCAGCTGATGAGCGCGGCCGCGCTGCTCAAGGGCAACAAGAACCCGAGCGATGCCGACATCGACGCCGCCATGAGCGGCAACATCTGCCGCTGTGGCACCTACCCCCGCATCAAGGCCGCGATCAAGACCGCTGCCTCCGAAATGCGCAAGGCCTGAGGAGAGCACCATGACCACCAAGACCTCCTCCTCTTCGCCCGCCAAGACCGTGGGCGTCAATCGCCGCGGCTTCCTGCAAACCTCGGCCGTCGCCAGCGGCGGCCTGATGCTCGGCGTGAGCTTCACCGGCGTGGGCGACGCGCTCGCCGCCGGCACGGTGCACACGCCCAATGCCTGGGTGCACATCTCCGACGACAACACCATCACGCTGATCTCGGCGCGCTCCGAAATGGGCCAGGGTGTCTACACCTCGATGCCGATGTTGATCGCCGAAGAGCTCAACGTCGACATCAAGCAGATCAAGGTGGCGATGGCGCC
>NZ_JANOCG010000563.1:0-15790 GCF_031412075.1 Rhizobacter sp. | reverse complement strand
AGCAATGCCATGGCGTCGGCATCGCGGCCGGCACTTTTCAGCGCAATGCTGTTGTCCATCTCGGCGATTTTTTCGCCCACCGCTTCCGACAACCTGGGCAGCATGGCCCGGTTGGGGGCATCCGGCGCAATCATCCGGCCCAGATCATCCAGCTCCAGCCGTGCCCGCGTCTTGGACGTGTCGTAAGGGGCCAGGTAAATCTGGTTGCCGGTCAGAAGAAATCCGCGCTGGCTCGACTCCGCGGTGCGCAAATGATCGCGCAGATCCACCGCGACGATACGGATCGAGCGCTGCAACGCCGATTGCTCAAACAGGCTGTTGCCGCGTTCCACCAGCCAGACGGTGGCGCCCACAATCACGATCAGCGCGAGAAAGCCGATCGTCAGGCCCGCGCCAACGCCTATCGCCCATCGGCTTCGTCCGAACATCAATCAACTTTCAAAGGGCTGGCTGTGGATAAAAATGAGCGCGCTCCTTCGCTGTGCTCGATGCTCTTTGGCAATCTGTCACTGATGATACTAACTTGGGTGACCCCAACCCATTGGGAGGCCCCGCCTGAAGAAGCGGAGGGTGCAATGGCAGGCGATCATGAACAAAGGCGATACCTGGGTGAACGTCGACTGGCACGAGCTGGGAGTCTCTATGCAGCCATCCCCAGGTACAACTGATGCGAACTGCTCAACGTCGCGCATGCCTTCGGATTCGGGCTTGAACTGCACAACAAAGTGGAAGAAGGCACAGCGTCAGTTATCAGATCCTCGAATGCAAGCCCTCCTTTCGCTCCGCGCGGGATGCCACGACTCCGTCCAATCAACCCCGCCGACCAATCGTCCGTGAAGCATCGGGTGCCAATCTCGCTCCAGCGAGCCCGGGACTCGGGCCCTCTGGGCTTATGCTGCTCGGTCACCGCCGCCATGACCTCGGTGCTTTGAACGAACTCCTTGATCGATGCAGCCATCCGAAGATTGGCCGGATCACCCGACTTGGCAAGCGCCGCTCCGATCAACACGCCGGAGACCGATGAAGTGCTTTGGCCAGTCGCCGGGGCCGACCATCGAAGTGGTCGAGGGCGACCGGGTGCGCATCGTCGTCACCAACAAGCTGCCCGAGCACACCTCGATCCGCTGGCATGGCCAACGCCTGCCCAACGGCATGGACGGCGTCACCGGCCTCAACCAACCGGGCATCCCACCCGGCAAGACCCGCGCCTTGCTTCTGAAGGCGGCCAGTCCATGCCCTCGCGGGCCAAGCCGAAGCAGGACATCGAGGTTCAGATCCGCAAACCCAACGGCCACAGCGGCCACCACTGAAAGGCTCCTCCATGAAACTCCACTATCCAAACCTTCTGGTTGAGCCCGCGTCATTCAACCCATTCGCACTGAACCCCCATGAACACACTACGCACTGCATTCATCGTTGCCAGTCTGGCTTTCACCGGCACTGTCCACGCCGCTGGCAACGCCGCCGACGGCCACTCGCACGGGCACGCAGACGCCATCGGCGTGCCTGGCAAAGCCGGCAAGATCAGCCGCACGGTCGAGGTCGACATGACCGATGCCATGCGCTTCAACCCGACCAGCGGGCCGTGAAACGCGGCGAGACGATCCGCTTTGTGGTGAAGAACTCCGGGCAGCTCAAGCACGAGTTCGTGCTGGGCACCGAGAAGGAGCTGAAGGCGCATTACGAGGTGATGAAGAAGTTTCCAGAGATGGAACACGCCGACCCGAACATGGTGACCGTGGCTGCCGGCAAGACCGGCGAGGTGATCTGGCAGTTCACCCAATGGGGCACCGTGGACTTTGCCTGTTTGCAACCCGGTCACTACGATGCGGGCATGAAAGGCGCCGTCGAAGTTTCCGGGGGCCAGGTCGCTTCCAAACCCAAGCCGACTGATGGTCACGCTGACCACAAGCACTGAGCCGCCTCATCCGTCCAATCCGCATCCCATTTTTTTGACAGGAGTTCCTCATGAACAAGACCCTCATCGCTCTCTCGACGTCCCTTCTCTTGGTCTCCGGTGCCGCAATGGCCGCCAGCCATCAACCGGCAGCCACGCCAGCCGCCAGCTCCGCCGACATGGCCGACGGTGAGGTGCGCAAGGTCGACATGGAAGCCAAGAAGCTCACGTTGAAGCACGGCGAAATCAAGAACCTCGGCATGCCCGGCATGACGATGGTCTTTCAGGTGAAGGACCCGTCCATGCTGGAGAAGGTCAAGAGCGGCGACAAGATTCGCTTCACGGCCGAGAAGATCAACGGCGCCTTCACTGTCACGACGCTGGAAGCGGCGAAATGAAGCGCTTTGCGCTGGGAACCGCGGCCGCGATTTCGCTGGCATTCTTGTCCTCCACCGCGAGCGCCGAAATCATCGACATCGCCTGGGACGCGCAACAAGAGTTCAGCCGCAAGCTGGAAGTAGCGCCCGCCAAATTCGTCGAGGTGTGCGGCAAGCTGGCCGCGCGTACGACAGTGGCGTGGCAGTTCGAAGCCAGCGCGGCGCTCAACTTCAACGTGCACTACCACGAGGGCAAAGACGTGCGCTTCCCCGCGAAGCAGGATGGCACGTCCAAGCTGCAAGGCGAACTCAAGGTCGACCGCGATCAGGACTACTGCTGGATGTGGACGAACAAGGGCAAGACGCCGGCGAGCTTGTCGTTCACGTTAAAACGGCCGTCCTGACCTTCCAGCGCGACGAAGGCAAGGCGCGTGAACCTGCATTCATTCAACTATTTGCAGCTCACCCCTTGACTCTCCCATGGTGTTAAGGTTAAGACTTCCTTTCATGCCGGCGATTGGCCCGGCTTGAAAGGACACCCATGAACACGGCCACCCTCCGCGAACCCATCAGCGCCACGCGCCAATGGTCCTTTCCCGTGGAAGGCATGACCTGTGCCTCCTGCGTCTTGCGCGTCGAGAAGGCGCTCGCCGCCGTCCCGGGCGTTGCCAGCGTCACGGTCAATCTCGCCACCGAAGCGGCGACTGTCGACGCGGACGCCGCTGTCGCGCCTGAAGCGCTACGCACCGCCATCGAGAAGGCCGGCTACAACGTGGCCGAGCACACCGTGGAGCTGCAGATCGAGGGCATGACGTGCGCCTCTTGCGTCGGTCGTGTCGAAAAAGCCCTCAAGCGTGTGCCCGGCGTGCTCGCCGCGGAGGTCAACCTCGCTACCGAGCGCGCCCAAGTGCGGCTGGTCGGACATGAAGCTGACGCCGCCGTTCTGATCGCCGCGGTTGACAAGGCCGGCTATGTGGCAACGCCCGTTGTCGCCACGGCAACTCAGGCCGAAGCTTCGAACTCCAGCCCCAAGCTGCCGGACTGGTGGCCTATCGCGGTGGCGACCGCGCTTTCGTTGCCCCTGGTGCTGCCGATGTTTGGGGAGCTTTTCGGCCTGCACTGGATGCTGCCCGGCTGGATTCAGCTTGCCCTCGCAACACCCGTGCAGTTCTGGCTCGGTGCGCGCTTCTACCGCGCCGGCTGGAAAGCGCTTCGCGCCGGTGCCGGCAACATGGACCTGCTGGTCGCACTCGGTACCAGCGCTGGTTACGGGCTGAGCGTCTACCTGCTGTGGGCGCACAGCGAGCACGGCATGCCGCACCTGTACTTCGAAGCGTCGGCGGTGGTCATCACCCTGGTGCTGCTGGGCAAGTGGCTGGAAGCTCGCGCCAAGCGCCAGACCACGGAGGCGATCCGTGCGCTCAATGCGCTGCGCCCTGAGCGGGCTCGGGTGCGCCGCGCTGGCGTGGACATGGATGTGGCGGTGTCCGAGGTGAAGCTGGGCGATCTGGTCGTCGTGCGGCCGGGTGAACGAATTCCTGTCGACGCGGAAGTCACAGAAGGCGCCAGCCACGTCGACGAATCCCTTATCACCGGCGAGAGCTTGCCGGTGGACAAACAGGCCGGCGATTCGCTCACTGGTGGCTCGGTCAATGCCGAAGGCCTGCTCATTGCACGCACGACGGCGGTGGGCGCCGAGTCCACCTTGTCGCGCATCGTGCGCCTGGTCGAATCGGCACAGGCCAAGAAGGCACCGATCCAGCGCCTGGTCGACCAGGTGAGCGGTGTGTTTGTGCCGGTCGTGATTGGCATCGCGGCAATCACCCTGCTCGGATGGGGTCTGACCACCGGCAACTGGGAGCAGGCCATTCTGAACGCCGTGGCGGTTCTCGTGATCGCCTGCCCCTGTGCGCTGGGCCTCGCGACGCCGACGGCCATCATGGCCGGCACCGGCGTGGCCGCCCGCCACGGCATCCTGATCAAGGACGCTGAGGCGCTGGAAGTGGCGCACAGCGTGAAGGTGGTGGCCTTCGACAAGACTGGGACCCTGACCGAAGGCAAGCCCGAATTGGTGGCCTTCGAAGCGGTGGACGGGCAACACGCAGCGTTGTTGGGGGCAAGTGCCGGAATCCAGGCCAACAGTGAACACCCGTTGGCGCGCGCCGTCATGGACGCCGCACGCCGTGATCACATCGGCGTGCCGCCTGCCAGCGACGTGCGCGCGGTGCCCGGCCGAGGCATGGCCGCGATGGTGCACGGCCGCGACCTGCGCCTGGGCAGCACGCGCTTCATGCACGAACTCCAGGTCAACTTGTCGGCTTTGGAAGGCCGCGCAGCCGAACTGGAAGCGCAGGGGCGCACCGTCTCCTGGCTCGCCGACGTGGGCAGCGAGCCTCGGCTCATCGGCCTGTTGGCCTTCGGCGATGCGGTCAAGGTAGCGCTGCCGCCGCGGTGAAGCGCTTGCAACAGATGGGCGTGAAGACTGTGCTCGTGACCGGCGACAACCGAGGCAGCGCCCAGGCGGTCGGCGATCTGTTGGGCTTGGATGCCATCGAATGGGAGGTTCTGCCGGAGGACAAGGCACGAATCGTCACCCAGCTCAAAGAAGGCGGTCAGCGGGTGGCCATGGTGGGCGACGGCATCAACGACGCGCCCGCACTGGCCGCAGCCGACGTGGGGATTGCCATGTCGACCGGCACCGACGTGGCGATGCACGCCGCCGGCATCACGCTGATGCGGGGCAACCCGGCGCTGGTGGCCGACGCGATCGACATCTCGCGCCGCAGCTACGCCAAGATCCGCCAGAACCTCTTTTGGGCCTTTGCCTACAACGTGGTGGGCATTCCGCTCGCGGCTTTTGGCTTGCTGAATCCGATGATTGCGGGAGCCGCGATGGCGTTCAGCAGCGTGAGCGTCGTCACCAATGCTTTGATGCTGCGCCGCTGGAAAGGAAACCCACCATGAACCAAGTCACCCAGAGCTCCGGGCCCTTCAACATCGGCGAGGCGGCCAGCCGATCCGGTGTGTCCGCCAAGATGGTTCGTCACTACGAGTCCCTCGGCTTGTTGCCCACGGTCGGCCGCACCGACTCCGGCTACCGGCAATACAGTGACAAGGAGGTGCACACGCTGCGCTTCATTCGCCGGGGCCGTGACCTCGGCTTCAGCATGGCCGAGATTTCGGAGCTGCTGAAGCTGTACCAGGACCGCCGCCGTGCCAGCGCCAACGTCAAGAAGATCGCGCTCGCGCACGTGGCCGATCTGAACCGTCGGATGGAAGAGATGGCGGCGATGAAGCGCACGCTGGAGCGGCTGGCGGGCTGCTGCCACGGGGACCACCGGCCCGACTGCCCGATCCTCGACGAGCTGGCGGAATGACATGCCGGTGATCAAGATCCTTCCACTCGCATCACTTCTTGCTAAATCGGTGTCGAGGGATCGACCCTGATCTTTCCCGTCGCCGCAAGGTCGAGCTGCATGACGTGCTTGCGCCGGCGCACAAGCAGGAACACAGCCGGCACCACGAACAGCGATAGCAGTGGCGCGGTCACCATGCCTCCCAGCATGGGTGCAGCAATCCGGCTCATCACTTCGGAGCCGGTGCCGCTGCCCCAGACGATGGGCACCAAGCCGGCCAGGATGACAGCCACCGTCATGGCCTTGGGACGAACGCGCAGCACGGCGCCTTCGCGGATGGCGTCCAGCACCATCGCCTCGTCAAGCTGTTGGCCCGCGCGCAAACGTTCTTCCAGCGCCTGCTTCAGGTAAAGCAGCATCACGACACCGAACTCGGCCGCCACGCCAGCGAGTGCGATGAAACCCACCCCGGTGGCCACCGAAAGGTGGTAGCCGAGGGCGTAGAGGAACCAGACGCCTCCGGTCAGCGCGAGCGGCAAGGTGGCCATGATGAGTGTCGCTTCTTCGATGCGGCGGAAGGTCAGGTACAGCAGCACGAAGATGATCAGCAAGGTTGCCGGCACAGCAATCTTGAGCCGTGCATTGGCGCGCTCCAGAAACTCGAACTGCCCGGAGTAGGCCAGGCTCATACCGGGCTCCAACCGCACCTCGGCCGCCACGGCTTTGCGCAGGTCGGCTACCACCGAAGCGAGGTCGCGGTCGCGCGTGTCGACATAGACCCACCCTGAAGGCCGGGCGTTTTCGCTCTTGAGCATCGGCGGGCCGTCGGTCAGCTCAATGCGCGCCACGCTGCCGAGCGTGATCTGCTGGCCGCCGGGCGTCAGCACCGGCAGGTTGCGCAGCTTCTCGGGGCTGTCGCGCAGCTCGCGCGGGTAGCGCAGGTTGATCGGGAAACGCGCCAGGCCCTCCACCGTCTCGCCGATGTTCTCGCCGCCGATCGCTCCCGACACCACCGCCTGCACGTCACTCACGTTCAGGCCAACCCGGGCAGCAGCCGCACGGTCGATCTGCACGTCGATGTAACGCCCGCCAGTCAGGCGCTCGGCCAACGCGGAACTCACGCCCGGCACGCCCTTGGCGATGCGCTCCACCTCGGCCGTCACCCGGTCGATGGCCTTGAGATCGGTGCCGGCGACCTTGACGCCGATCGGGCTCTTGATGCCCGTGGCCAGCATGTCGATTCGGTTGCGGATCGGAGGAATCCAGATGTTGGTGAGGCCCGGAATCTTGACTGTGCGATCCAGTTCTTCGACCAGCATCTCAGGCGTCATGCCCGCACGCCACTGGCTGCGCGGCTTCAGCCGCACCGTGGTCTCGAACATTTCCAGCGGCGCCGGGTCGGTGGCGGTCTCCGCCCTGCCCGCTTTGCCGAACACACGCTCGACTTCCGGCACCGTCTTGATCATGCGGTCGCTGAGCTGCAGCAACTCCGACGCCTTTTGCGCCGACAGGCCCGGCAAGGCGGTCGGCATGTACAGCAGGTCACCTTCGTCCAGCGGCGGCAGGAATTCGCCGCCCAGTTGCGACAGAGGCCACAGCGTGGTCGCGAGCAGCAGGCCCGCGATGGCCAGTGTCAGCTTGGGCCAGCGAAGCACCCACTCCAGGGCGGGTCGGTACATCGCAATCAGTCCGCGCGTCAGCGGGTTGCGCTGCTCGTCGGGGATGCGCCCACGGATCCAGTAGCCCATCAGTACCGGGATCAGCGTGACCGACAGGCCGGCCGCGGCCGCCATCGCGTAGGTCTTGGTGAACGCCAGCGGCCCGAACAAGCGGCCCTCCTGTGCTTCGAGCGTGAACACCGGCACGAACGACAGCGTGATGATCAGCAGCGAAAAAAACAGCGCCGGCCCCACCTCGATGGCCGCCTGCGTGATCACCTCCCAGCGCTCCTCGCCTTTCAGCTCATCCGAGGGGTGGGCGTGCTGCCACGCCTCGATTTTCTTGTGGGCGTTTTCGATCATCACCACCGCGGCATCGACCATCGCGCCGATGGCGATGGCAATGCCCCCCAGCGACATGATGTTGGCGTTCAAGCCCTGCTGCTGCATCACGATGAAGGCCGCCATCACGCCCAGCGGCAGCGAGATGATCGCGACCAGCGCCGAGCGCAGGTGCCACAGGAAGATCGCACACACGGCGGCGACCACGGCAAACTCTTCCAGCAGTTTCATCGACAGGTTGTCGATTGCGCGCTCGATGAGTGCACTGCGGTCGTAGGTGGTCACGATCTCCACCCCCTTGGGCAGGCTGGTCTGAATCTGCGCCAGCTTCTCCTTTACCGCAGCGATGGTGGATTGCGCGTTTTTGCCGCTGCGCAGAATCACCACCCCGCCAACGGCTTCACCCACGCCGTCCAGCTCGCTGATACCGCGCCGCATCTCCGGGCCGAGCTGCACCACGGCCACGTCGCCCAGCAGCACGGGCACACCGCCGCGCACCGCGAGCGGCACTGACTTGAAATCAGCCAACGACTTCAGGAAGCCGCTGGCGCGCACCATGTATTCGGCCTCAGCCATCTCCAGCACCGACCCGCCGGTTTCCTGGTTGGCATTCATCAGGGCGTCACGCACCTGGCCGTGGGTGATGCCGTAGGCGATCAGCTTGGCCGGGTCCAGTACCACCTGGTATTGCTTGACCATGCCGCCCACGGTGGCCACCTCGGCCACGTTGGCCACCGCTTTCAGCTCGAACTTGAGGAACCAGTCTTGCAACGCACGCAGTTGCGACAGGTCGTGCTGCCCCGTGCGGTCGACCAGCGCGTACTGGAAGACCCAGCCCACGCCGGTGGCATCCGGCCCAAGCGAAGTCTTGGCCGTGGCCGGCAGGCGGCTTTGCACCTGGCTCAGGTACTCGAGCACGCGCGAACGGGCCCAGTAGAGGTCGGTGCTGTCGTCGAACAGCACGTAGACAAACGAGTCGCCAAAAAACGAATACGCCCTCACCGTCTTGGCGCCCGGCACCGAGAGCATGGTGGTGGCCAGTGGGTAGGTCACCTGGTTCTCGACGATCTGCGGCGCTTGGCCGGGGTAGCTGGTGCGGATGATGACCTGCACGTCCGACAGGTCGGGCAGCGCATCGATGGGCGTCGAGCGCAGTGACATGACGCCAGCGACAGCGAGAAACAGCGTGGCCAACAGCACCAGGAACCGGTTACCCACCGACCAGCGAATCAAGGCGGCGATCATTTGGCGGCTCCATCGCGTTCGATCTTCTGGATGACGAAACCGTCGTTGTTCTGCGAGAAGCTGAACCGCACCGGGTCCCCCACCTTCAGGCCCTTGGCCACCTCGGCACTCGGCAGCTTGAACGGCATCTGCATCGCGCCCCACTGCATGCTCGGGATCGGGCCGTGATCGAGCGTCACCTCTTGTGCTGTGAGCTCCAGGACCTTGCCCGTGCCCTGATGCTGTGGTGACGCAGGTGCCGGCGCCGCGGTGGCACTGGCGGCAGGCGCTTGGCGCTGCATCACACCTTGCATGCTGGCTTCGGAGTCGAGCAGGAACTGACCCGAGCTCACCACCTGCTGCCCTGCTTGCAGGCCGCTGAGCACTTCGAGCTTGTCACCCAACTCGCGGCCGACCTCCACCTCCACCGGGCGGTATCGCCCCGCGCTCTCCACCACGTAGACCAGCGCGCGCAAGCCGGTGCGCACCACCGCTTCGGTGGGTACCACCAATGCCTCGGCCTGGGCGCCTGCCAGGCGCACCTGGGCAAACATGCCAGCGCGCAGCCGCCCTTGGGGGTTTGGCAGCTCGATGCGCACCCGCAAGGTTCGGGTTTGTGCATTGGCCTCGGGCAGGATGGCCGTGACCTTGCCCTTGAGCGTTTCGCCGGGGAAGGCAGCCAGACGCGCTTCAACAGGCAGCCCCACGCGCACCGCGGTGGCCTGGGTTTCCGGCAGCGAGGCCTCCAGCCACACGGTGGACAGACCGGTGATCTTGGCCAGGGTCATGCCCGCCGAGACCGTCATGCCGGGGCGCACCATCAGCTCCTGCAGCAGCCCACCGATGGGCGCTTGCACGCTGGTTCGTGCCTGAACCTGCCCGCTGCGCTCGACCTGCTCGATGGTCGAAGGCGGCATGCCCAACAGCACCAGACGTTGTCGCGCCGCAGCGGTGAGCGCCGCATCGCCGGTGCTGCGCACGGCCAGAAACTCTTGCTGCGCGCCGCTCCACTCGGGCACCAGCAGCTCGGCGATCAACGCGCCCGGGCTCACCACGTCGCCGGGAGCCAGTGCGGCCACGCGTTGCACAAAGCCACTCGTGCGGGCTTGCACGATGGCGACATCACGTTCGTTGAGCTGAACCGTGGCGGCCGCCTCGACTGTTGCACCCGTCGTCAACTTCTCGACGGTGGCGGTTCGCCAGCCCAGCGTCTGCGCGATGCGCGGGTCGACAGCGACACCGCCCGCCGGCGCATCACCGGCGTATTTAGGCACCAGCTGCATGTCCATGAAAGGCGACTTGCCGGGTTTGTCGAACTTGTGCTGCGGCAGCATGGGGTCGTACCAATAGAGCACCTGGCGCTCACCGGCGCTGGCTGCGGCCGACACCATCGGGGCCGCCGACGACGAGGACGCGCGCCAGTGGCTCAGACCCCACCCGAGGCCCACTCCAATCGACATGAGCAAGGCGCTCAGCAAGAGAGTCTTGTGGAAGGTTTTCATGAGATCACTCCGTCACGAGGTAGGCCAGGCGTGCGCGCTGGGCCATGAGCTGGGCTTCGAGATCGAGGGCGCGCAGCTGCGCCTCGGCAGCGTCTTTGCGCGCGGCCAGCACGGCGCTCAGCTCAGCGCGGCCGGCTTCATAGCTGGCCAGGGTCAGCTTCACGCGCTCGGCGGCCAAGGGCAGCGCCGCAGTTCGCTGCCGAGCCTCGGCGCGCTCCAGTCGTCGCAGTTCGCTCAAATGCGAACGCACCTCGGCGTTGATGCGGCGCAGAGCGTCCTCGCGCTCGGCCTCAAGGCGCTCGAACTCCTTGCGTCGTGAGGCGATTTGCGGGTCTTGCCGAATTGCGGGCGAAATGGGCAGCTCGAAAGTAAGCTGGAACGACACCATGTCGCCATAGGCGCGCGATCGGTTGCCGTAGCCGACCTCCCAACCCCAGTCACCACGGTTGGCGGCGCTGGCCTCGTCGACCTCGGCTCGCGCCATGGCCAGCATGGGTGCAAACGCGGCGAGATCGGCGTGTCGATCCAGCCGCGCCAGGAGCGACGCGGTGTCGAGTGGAATCATGGGCGTTTCGCTTGTGGTGCGCTCCACGTCGTCGCCGGTCCAGCGTCGCAAGGCGACGCCCGCCTGCTCGGCTGCGGATGCAAGCTCCTCGCGCCGCTCAACCAGCATCAACAGCTCTTGCCTCGCCATCACCGCATCGGCCGGCATGGCCTTGCCAGCGGCAATGCGTGCGCCGAGGGTTTGCTGAAGAACCTGGTTCTCCTGCTCGAGCACGGCGAACTCGGCCAGCTTGCGCTCGGCGTAGTGGCGGGTGATCCACGCGCTGGCCGTTTCTCGCCGCACGGCCAGGCGCTCGGCATGCCACAACGCCTGCTCGCGCGCCGCTCTGGCCTCGGCGCCATCGCGCTGCGCCGCGCGCTTGGCCGCGTTGGGCACGTCTTGCATCAGGCCGACGCGGCGCATCGTCATCGAGTCGCGGTTCAAGCTGAAGCGGTCCGGGCCGCTCACCGGATAGTTGTCTACCCCGACGGTGAGCTTGGGGTTCGGCAGTTGCCCGGCCGCGGGTCGCGCCACTTGGGCTCCAGCCAAGGCCGACTGCCTGGCGATCAGGCTGGGTGCCTGCTGCTCGGCACGCAGCAGAGCCTCGTCGAGGCTCAGCGGTGGGGGCGCCGCGTTCGCGTGTGCGACGGCGGCAAGGGCCAGCACGACGACCCAGCGGGCGCCGAGGGCGAGCCGGGGTTGCCCGGCTTCAGGGATAGATGGCATCACAGTTCTCCACAAGACCAAAGACGTCGCAGGTGCACGCGAAGCTGCGCACAGGCAGCTAAGCGGGGGGCGTCAGGACTTAATTGCGGAGAACGAGATAGGTGAGATAGACCGGGGGAGCCCCGCGGGGCGGGCCGGTGTGCGCCGCGATCACTGCCGCAAGGCCATCGGCCTCAGCGACAGGAACCCACAGCGCCTGGTGGCTGGCGAGCCAGTCGATCGCGGGTGCGCCCACAAGGTCAGCGGCCGGTGTGGTGTTGACCGACTGCTTGTCGCGGTCGCAATGTGCCTTGCACAGTTGCGGCTGCTGCTGGTCCATCTCGGACATGCTCGCACAGTCGGGCATAACCGCCATGGCCATCGCCATGGGCTGGGACGGCGTGATGCAGGCATACGCCGACGTCGCGAGTTGCAGGCACACCATCACTACCGCGAGCATGCCCGCAAGCCAGCGACGGTGGGTCTTGTTCAAGCTCATGGCGCGAGTCTACAGGCCGTGGTTCCAGAACGGGTGTGCTGTCCAACACGAGACTCTCTGCATTGCGCCAGATCAAGTGGCGCCCGCATGACGGCCTGGATCATGCAAACCTCGCAGCAGCTTTGCGCAGTTGCCATCTTCTCGATAGGGGCTTGACATTCCCACGATGGGAAGCTTCAAAGTCGACTCACATTGATGAAGGAGCGTTCGATGATTGCCTACCAAGTGAATGACATGACCTGCGGCCATTGCGTCAGCATGATCACCAAAGCCGTAAAGTGGGTTGACCCCGCAGCGAAAGTTGCGATTGACCTGGCTTCCAAGCGCGTGGAGATCAGCTCCGCCAACGCGGTCGCTGCAGAACTGAAAGACGCCATCGAGGCCGCCGGATACACACCGGTCGAAGCCTCGCCCGGCCTGTCGTCGCCCGTGCCCGCCAAAGCAGGCGGGTGCTGCGGTTGCCGCTGAGCCGCAGGGCCGCCCTTCCTTCAACGCGCCAGCGCCCGCCTTAGGGCATAGCTCGTCGCATCGACCACGGCCACCAGCAACAGCATGGAGCACAGCACCGTTGCCGTCTTCGGCATCTGGAACAAGCTCATGTGGAACATCAGCAGCTGGCCCAACCCGCCGGCGCCGACCACACCGAGCACCGCGGCGGCGCGAATGTTGTTCTCCCAGCGGTACAGCGTGTACGAGATGAGCTGCGGCAGCACCAGGGGCAGCGTCGCATAGAAGAAAACGCGCACGGAGCCGATGCCCTGCGTGCGCAGTGCAGCCAACGGGCCCTGAGGGGCGTTCTCGATGGCTTCGGCAAACAGCCGCCCGAGCACACCCGTCGTGTGCAAGGCCAAGGCCAGCGTCCCTGCGAGCGGGCCGAGGCCGGCGGAGATGATCAGCAGCACCGCCCACACCAGCTCGGGCACCGAGCGCAGTGCATTCAACAGCAGCCGCGTGGGCGCTCGCACGCGGGCCCGGTCGCCCTCGTGTGAGCGGCTCGCGGGCAAGGCCAGCATCAAGCCGGCCAACGCCGCCAGCAGCGTGCCGAGCGCTGACATCGCAATCGTCTCCAACGATGCCATGCCCACCTTGCGCAAGAACGCCGCGGAGAAGTCGGGCGGGAAGAACTCGCCGGCGAAGCGACCCATGCTTCTGACTGCGTCCCATGAAAGGAACGCGCGCCATTGCAGGTCGAGGCTCCAGAAGCTCGCGCCCACCAAGATGACCAGGCCGAGGCTGAACCAGCACGCGTTGCAGCGCGCATCGAACAGCGGCGGCGGCAGCCGATAGGGCTGGTTGGCGGCCCCTCGGGTCGGCTTCATGCCAAGGCCCGCCTGAGCCACGCGCTGATGCGATCGGCGAAGGCGACCAGCACGACAAATACCAGCAGCATCGTCGCCACCTCGCCGCCAGCGAACATCTTGGTGGAGTTGTCCAACTGCTGCCCGAGCCCCCCTGCGCCCACGAAGCCCAGCACCACGGAAGAACGGATCGCGCACTCCCAGCGATAGACCGTGTACGAGGTGAGCTCGGCGGCGTTTTGCGGCAACAGCCCATAGGCAAATGCCTGCAGTCGGCCGCCGCCGTTGGCCAGCAGGCTGCGCGTGGCGTGATCGTCGCCACTCTCGAGGATGTCGCCGTACACCTTGCCGAGCATGCCCCCATAGGTCAACGCAATCGCCAGCACGCCGGCCGTCGGGCCGAGACCGACCACGCGCACGAACACCAGCGCCCACACCAGCTCGGGAACGCTGCGCAAGATCACCAGCATCCAGCGCAGCAACTGGCGCAGCAAGGCGGGAGCGGCGGCCATGCGGCCCGACAGCGCCGACACCGACAACACACGGGTCGACAACAGTGCCGCCGGGATCGCGATCACCAGGCCGAGCGCCAGACCGGCGGTGGCGATGGCCACCGTGCGCCAGGTTTCACGGGCCACGAGCCAGAGGAAATCGGCGCTCATGGCGGGCGGCACGAAGGTGGAGAGAAAGCGCAGCGTGGGCCCGCGGCTTTCGGCGCTGAAAAGCGTCCAGGGTCGGAACTCGGTGGCCACCAGCATGGGCCAGAGCACGACCAAGCCCGCGCCGATCCAGAACACGCGCCCCAGCCAGGCGGGGTCGCGCTGAAGCGCAGCCGTCGTCATCGGCAGTTCATCACCACGTGCCGTGGCGAGTCTGTGGGCAGGACGGGGCCGGGTGCGCCATTCAATTCGTCTTCGTGCTGTGCGTACAGGCTCAGCAGGTGATCGCGGTCGACCTGCGGCGTGGGCAGGTCGAACAAGACCGTGCCCTCTCGCAGCCCCACGATGCGGTCGAAGTGCGCCAGCGCGGTGTCGACCTGGTGCATGGTGGTCAGGAGCGTGACGCCGCGCTCGCGCGCGATGCCAACGAGGGCGGCGATGGCCTGTTCGGCGCGCGTCGGGTCGAGCGCGGAGAGGGGCTCGTCGATCAGCCACAGCGTCGCCGGTGCCAGCAGCGCACGCGCCAGGCCCACTCGCTGGCGCTCGCCGCCAGACAGGCGGTCCACGCGGGCGAACAGCTTGTCGGCCAGGTCGAAACGATCGAGCGCTTCGTGTGCGCCCGCAATGTCAACCGGGTAGAACAACGAGCGCAGGCTGGTGGCGAGACTCCAGGCCGGCAGGCGCCCGGCCAACACGGCGGTAACAACACGCTGGCGCGGCGGCAGTGGCGGCGTCTGCGGCGCCATGAACAAGCGCCCACGCTGGCGCTGCAACGCACGCACCGAGAGCGACCAGGGATCGGTGCCATCAAGCGCCACTTGGCCACGCGAGGGTTTGAGCGCGGCGGCGGCCACCTGCAGCAGCGTCGTCTTGCCAGCGCCCGACGGCCCGATCACGGCGAGGCGCTCACCGGCTTGCACGCTCAGGCTGACGCCCTTCAGGGCCATGGCGCCGCGGGCGGATGCAGGGTGCCGCGCGTGCACGGCTTGCAGGTCAAGCTTCATGGCGCGCAGGAACGAAATCCGGCAAAAACATCATGGCGGTCAGCGGGAAAAAAGTTGCGATAGCGGGGGTGCTTCAAACGCGGAGCGGTCGCGAACGAGGCGCCACGCAAGACCGGGCGCCCATCAAACCACGGCGTCGAGTAGTCGCGATAGGGGTGCGGCTCAAAGCCCGCGTAGGGCATGAAGGGGCTGGCCGTCCATTCCCACACCTGGCCCCAGTCGAAAGGTTCGATCCTGTCGGCGGCCTGCAGCGCGGCCGTCTCCCATTCGCCTTCGGTGGGCAGGCGACGCCCGGCCCATTTGCACCACGCCTCGGCTTCATGGGCACTGAGGTGACACGCCGGCACGTCCAGAACCAAAGGGCCCCAAACGCCGAAGCGTTGCTGATGCCACTCTCCGTCAACCCGGCGAAGGTGCAGCGGGCATGTTCTCGTTTGTCGATGCAACCAACCCCAGCCGGCAGCGCTCCAGAAGCGCTCCGATGTGTACCCGCCGGATTCAACAAAGGGCAGAAACCGGGCCCATGAGACAGGCGCGCTATCAGCTCGGGTCAAAGGGCCCGGGATTTGCCTTCGACAACGAACTCCACGCTCACGCGGTTGATTTGGACGGTTTCTCAATCGATCGCGCGCCTGTCTCATGGGCCCGGTTTCTGCCCTTTGTTGAATCCGGCGGGTACACATCGGAGCGCTTCTGGAGCGCTGCCGGCTGGGGTTGGTTGCATC